>NZ_ALVC01000176.1:0-32893 GCF_000293195.2 Sphingomonas sp. LH128 | reverse complement strand
CCCCCGCCCCCCGCCGCGCCGCTGATCGTCGGCGACAAGGTCATCACCGGCAACTCGGGCGGTGAATTCGGCGTCGTCGGCGCGGTTCAGGCGCGCAACGTCGATACCGGCGAGCTGATCTGGGAACGCCCGGTGATCGAGGGCCACGTCGGCACCCTCAACGGCCAGCCCAACGGCATGACCGGCAAGCTCAATGCCACCTGGCAGGGCGACTTGTGGAAGACCGGCGGCGGCGCGACGTGGCTGGGCGGCACGTACGATCCGGGCACCAACCTCGTCTACTTCGGCACCGGCAACCCGGCGCCATGGAACAGCCACCTGCGCCCCGGCGACAACCTCTACACCTCCTCCACGCTCGCCATCGATGCCGACACCGGCGTCATCAAGTGGCACTACCAGACCACCCCGCACGACGGCTGGGACTTCGACGGCGTGAACGAGTTCATCCCCTTCGACGCCACCATAAAGGGCAAGGCGATGAAGCTGGGCGCGAAGGCGGACCGCAACGGCTACTTCTACGTGCTCGACCGGACGACCGGCAAGTTCATCTCCGCCAACCGCTTCGTAATGCAGACCACCTGGGCCGACGGCATCAACCCCAAGACCGGCCGCCCCAACGTGATCGACGCGGGCCGTCCGGGCGCGCCCAGCGGCACCGAAAAGGGCAAGCCGGTGTTCTCCAGCCCGTCGTTCCTAGGCGGCAAGAACTGGATGCCGATGGCGTACTCGAAGGACACCGAACTGTTCTACGTCCCCTCGAACGACTGGGGCATGGACATCTGGAACGAACCGATCGCCTACAAGAAGGGCGCGGCGTACCTCGGCGCGGGCTTCACCATCAAGCCGATCGCCGAGGACCACATCGGCGTGCTGCGCGCCATGGACCCCAAGACCGGCAAGATCGTGTGGGAGTACAAGAACAAGGCCCCGCTGTGGGGCGGCGTGCTGACCACCCACGGCAACCTCGTCTTCACCGGCACGCCTGAAGGCTATCTCAAGGCGTTCGACGCCAAGACGGGCCAAGAGCTGTGGAAGTTCCAGACCGGCTCAGGCGTAGTCGGCTCGCCCATCACCTGGGAGCAGGACGGCGAGCAGTACGTCGGCGTCATGTCCGGCTGGGGCGGCGCGGTGCCGCTGTGGGGCGGCGAAGTGGCCAAGACCTTTAAGGAAATCAGCCAGGGCGGCATGCTCTGGGTGTTCAAGATCCCCAAGTAACGCAACCCTGAAATGGCGCGCCGGTTACCGCTGGCGCGCCATCCCTCCCCGGGATAAAGACATGGAAACACTCGCCGTCACGGAAAACAACATGGGCGAATATGGGGCACCCGACCGCGTTCTGATCGTCGACGACCACTCGCTGGTCCGCGACGGGCTACGCTCGATCTTCGACGATGCCTTCCCCGACTGCACGATCCTCGAAGCGGACAGCCTCGAAGCGGCGCTGCGGGTGCTGGACGAAGCGGGCGACGTCGATCTCGTGCTGCTGGACCTCAACATCCCCGACGTCTCGCACCTCTCCGGCCTGCAGGCGGTGCGGGACAAGTTCCCCGCCACTCCGGTGGTTATGGTCTCCGGCGTGACCGACCGCAACGTGGTGCGCGACGCGCTGGCGGCGGGCGCGGCGGGTTTCGTGCCCAAGTCGCTCAAACGCGCCGCGATCGTCGATGCGCTGCAGCAGGTGCTCTCGGGCGAGATCTACATGCCCGACCTGCCCGGAGACGAAAGCGCGGCGGCCGAGGAAGACCTCATCCGCGCCCGCATCGACACCCTCACCCCGCAGCAGCGCGTGGTGCTGGGGCATCTGGTGGCCGGAAGGCTCAACAAGCAGATCGCCTATGAACTCGACGTCTCGATGACGACGGTGAAGGCGCATGTCTCGGCGATCCTGCAGAAGATGAACGTGTTCAGCCGCACGCAGGCGGTGATCATGGCGGGCAAGATCGGCTTTCGCGGGTAAGGAAGCGCTGGCGCTCCGCCGCCGGCGTTCCTAACACTGCCGCCTATGAGCCGAGACCCCTTGCGCCCGCGCGCCGCCTACCGTGCTTTCGTCCCCCTGACGACGCGGTGGCATGACAACGACGTCTACGGCCACGTGAACAACGTGGTCTATTATTCGTACTTCGACACGGCCGTAAACACATGGCTGATCGAGGCGGGCCTGCTCGATATCGAGACCGGCGACCCGATCGGCGTCGTGGTGGAGACCGGCTGCCGCTATGCCGCCTCGGTGCATTTCCCGCAAAAGCTGGAAGTCGGCATGACGGTCGCGAAGCTGGGCACCAGCAGCGTGTCTTATCACCTCGGCCTGTTCGTCGAGGGCTCGGAGGAACCGGCCGCCGAAGGGCATTTCACGCACGTCTATGTCGGACGCGAAAGCCGCCGCCCGGTAGCCTTGCCCGATAACTGGCGCGAGAAGCTGGCTAAGCTAGCCTGATCAAGCAGGGCCTTCGACAAGCTCAGGCTGAGCGGGGTTCGGGGGTAAAACTACTCTTTAATCCGCTCAGCCTGAGCTTGTCGAAGGCCCCACAGTCACAGCACGTCCATCTGCCGCAGCAGCGCCCGCAGCTGCGCCGGCTTCACCGGCTTGTTCAGCAAGGGCAGCGCCAGTTCAGCCAGTTGCGCCTTGGTTTCCGGCCCGCGATCGGCGGTGATGACCATCGCCGGGACCGCCCGCCCCGCCTTCTCGCGCAGCATCGCCACCGCGCGGTCACCGGTCAGCCGGTCATCGAGGTGGTAGTCCACGATCAGCATCGCCGGTCCCTGCTCCAGCGCAGCCAGTGCGGCCGCGTCGGATGGATCGTTGGCGGTCACCACGTCCAGCCCCCAGTTCTCCAGCAGTGCTTCCATGCCCGCAAGGATGCCCGGATCGTTGTCGATCACCAGAACCAGCCCGCCTGCCCCGGCGCGCGGAGCGGCGGGCATCGCGCCCGGCTCCTCCAGCGAGGCAACCGGGTCCACGCGCGGCAGGCGGATCGAGAAGGCCGCGCCCGCCCCCGGCGCAGTGTCGAGTTCGATCCCGTGGCCCAGCATCGTCGTGACGCGGCGCACGATGGCGAGGCCGAGGCCCTTGCCGGGTATCTTCTGCGTCTTGCCGACGCGGCGGAACTCCTCGAAAATCTCGTCGCGATCGACCTCGGCGATGCCCGGCCCGGTATCGCGCACGGTGACGACGACGTCCGCGCCCTGCTCCACCACCTCCACCGTCACGCTGCCCTGCTCGGTATAGCGGATCGCGTTGGACACGAAGTTCTGCAGCACCCGGCGCAGCAGGCGCGCATCGGAGCGCACCCACAGCGCGGTATGGGGCACCGTGAACGCCAGCCCGCCCGCGCTCGCCAGCGGCGCGAACTCCACGCGCAGCGCCGAGAGGATCGCCCCGAGCGACAGGTCCGCGAACTCGGGCTGGATCGCCCCCGCATCGAGGCGCGAAATCTCGAACAGCGCTTCGAGCAAATCCTCGACCGAATCGAGCGCGGTGGATGCCTGATGCACCAGCGAACGCGGCCGTTCGGCCATGGCCTGACCGTCCATCGCCGAAACGAACAGCCGCGCCGCATTCAGCGGCTGCAGCAGGTCGTGGCTGGCCGCCGCGATGAAACTGGTCTTGGAGCGGTTCGCCGTCTCCGCCTCGTTCTTCGCCTCGACGAGCTGGCGGTTCACCTCGACCAGTTCGGCGGTGCGCTCGGTGACGCGGCGCTCCAGCGTTTCGGCAGTCTCGGTCAGCGAGCGTTCGAACTGGATATGATCGGTCACATCATCGAACGTGAAGACCATGCCGCCGTTCTTGAGCGATACCGAACGGACGGTGAAATAGCGCCCGCGCATCGTGCAGTTGGCGACGACCCGCGCGCCGCCGCCCTCGCGCCAGTCGAGCGCTTCCACCCGGTCCAGCCCGCATTCGCCGGTGCACCAACCCGACAGCGCCTCATGCGTGTCGATGGCGGGACCGTCCTCGGCCAGCGCCAGCACCGTGAGCATGCCCTCGTTCCACGCCTGAAGCTGGCGCTGGGCGTCGAAAAGGCAGACGCCTTCGGAGAGCGTATCCAGCGTCGCCTGCAGCGCCAGGTTGCGTTCGGCCAGTTCGCGGGCACGCTGGCGGGCATCCTCGGCCTTGACGGTGGTGATGTCGGTATAGATGCCGACGGTGCCGCCTTCGGTCGTGCGCAGCTCGTTGATCTGGATCCAGCGGCCGTCGGCCAGCGCCTGCACGTGCGCGCCCTGCGCCCGCTGATGCTGCGCCATGCGGTCCTTGAGCCAGCGCTCGGGTGCCATGCGCGAGCCCATGGTGGCGCCGGTCTGCGCGAGGCGGCTGGCGAGTTCGGCGAATTCGGGCGCATCGCCCTGCACGCCTTCGAAATTGGGAAAGATCTTCAGGTAAGCGCGGTTGCACAGGACCATACGGTCTTCCGCATCGAACAGCGCGAAGCCGTCCGACAGCGATTCAATGGCATCGCGCAGCATCACGCGGGCGGCGGTGGCATCGCCATGAGCGGCGGCGAGCTGCGCATTGACCGTGTTGAGCCGCTCCAGCGCCACCTCCAGCGCGCCGGTGCGGTCGCGCACCATGGCGTCGAGCGAGATCGCCGTCTCGAACATCGAGAACGCCCCGCCCTGCATGTCGGTGGAGCGCTCCACGCGGTCCATCAGCGCGGCGTTGATCTTCTCCAGCTGCGCGATGCGGGCGCGCAGGCGGGCGGTTTCGGTGTCGCGGGTTTCGGGGTCAGTCAGGGCCATGATCGTCTCCCGACCTCACACCCCCTTCGCCATTGCGAGCGCAGCGAAGCAATCCAGGGCGGTTTGCGCGGCTCTGGATTGCCGCGCTACGCTCGCAATGACGAAGGTTGGGGTACATGGTTGTGCTTACGCCGGGACCGAACCTAGCACACCCGCCAGCGCGGCTTCGATGGCCGCGCGGTCCAGCCCCTTCTGGCCGATCACCACCAACTGCGTGCGGCGGGGCTCTTCGGCCTTCCAGGCGCGGTCGAAGAAGTGCTGGATGCGCGGGCCGACGCCCTGCAGGACGAGGCGGCTGGGCTTGCCCGCCAGCGCGACCATGCCCTTCACGCGCAGCACGTCGTGCGCGGCGATCTGTTCCTTCAGGCCTACCAGCAGCGCGTCGATATCGGCCACTTCGCCGCCGTTCAGGATGAAGGTGTCGAAGTCGTCATGGTCGTGATCGTCGTCGAGGCCGTCGATATGCGACTTGCGGCTGTCGAGGTCGTCCTCGGCCGCCGCGACGATGCCGAGCAGCGCGGCGATGTCGACCGCGCCGTGGTCCGCGCGCACGATCTTGACGCCGGGGCGCGTCTCGGCGGCGACGGTCTTCTCGACTTCGGCCAGCACGGCCGCATCGACGAGGTCGGTCTTGTTGAGCACCACCATGTCGGCGCAGCCCAACTGTTCCTCGAACAGTTCCTCGAGCGGGCTGTCGTGGTCGAGGTTGGGATCGGCGGCGCGGGCGGCGGCAAGTGCCTCTTCGTCCGTAGCGAAGCGACCGGCGGCGACGGCATCGGCGTCGATCAGGGCGATCACGCCGTCCACTGTCGCGCGGGTGCGGATGTCCGGCCACTGGAAGGCCTTGACCAGTGGCTTGGGCAGCGCGAGGCCCGACGTCTCGATGATGATGTGGTCGGGCGGGGTCTCGCGGTCGAGCAGCTTCTGCATCGTCGGCAGGAAGTCGTCGGCCACGGTGCAGCAGATACAGCCGTTGGCGAGTTCAAGGATATCGTCCTCGGGGCAGGCCTCGTCATTGCAGCCCTTGACCAGTTCGCTGTCGACGCCGACGTCGCCGAACTCGTTGATGACGAGGGCGAGGCGGCGGCCCTTGGCGTTCTGCAAAAGGTGGCGGATCAGCGTGGTCTTGCCCGCGCCGAGGAAGCCGGTGATGACGGTGGTGGGTACTTTGCTCAAGGGTCTCACTCCCGCGCCGGCGACTTCTCGCGGCGGGGCGTACCGGCGCTTTCGCGCCGGCGCGGGGCAGGGGCGACGGACAGGCGCGAAGACGCCCGGCGACCTGCTCCGCCGCGGCCCCGGGCCGCATGCGTGTCGTCGCTCAGACGGTGAACCGTGCCGCGGCCATCCCCTGGACCAAGGCAAGAGCGACCAGACGCCGGCAGGTCTCCTGGCTCGCGGGTCACAGCTTGATGCACGGCCTTCCCGAAGCCTCGCATGTCGCAGCGTCCGGCCTCAGTGGCTGCCCGTCCCGCTGGGGACAGGCGATGTGCATCGCGCTCGCCGCTTACAGTTGCAGGGACAGCTGCGGATTCGAACGGCGAACCGTTCCCACCGCCTTCCCTTTTAAGCCCCTTGCGGGGCACCGGCGCGATCTTGTTCCCGGCGGATACCGGGAGGCAGGGGTGGGCGCAAGTGTTGGTTTCAGCGTGCCGGAAGGATGCGGGCGCGGCATTCTCCGAAACCGATGGAAACGAAGCCGTCAGCGGCGGCGGTGGCGGTGATGGAGATTTCGTCGCCGTCCTCCAGGAACGTGCGGGTCTCGCCACTGGCCAAGGTGAGGGGCGACTTGCCGCCCTGCGACAATTCCATGAGGCTGCCGAAACCCTCTCGCTCGGGAGCGGAAATCGTGCCGGTGCCGAGCAGGTCGCCGGGCGTCAGGTTGCAGCCGTTGGATGCATGGTGCGCGACCATCTGGTTCACCGTCCAGTACATGTTGGTCGCCGGGCCGTGGCTGAGGCGATGGGGCGGAAGCCCGGCCTTGCGCATGGCCTGCGTGGTCAGGTGGACCTGCAGCATGACGCCCAGCGCGCCGTGGGCCTGATCATCCGCGTCAGACAGATAGGGCAGGGGCTGCGGGTCGCCTTCCGGTCGGGGCGGCTGGGCCGCGCGGAAGGGCGCGAGGGCTTCGGGCGTGACGACCCATGGCGAAATCGTCGAGTGGAAGTTCTTCGACAGGAACGGGCCGAGCGGCTGGTATTCCCACCCCTGCACATCGCGCGCGGACCAGTCGTTGAGCAGGCAAAAACCGGCGATATGCTGCGCAGCATCGGTGATCGGCACGGGCTCGCCGAGGTCGTTGCCGCTGCCGATCCAGACGCCCATCTCCAGTTCGTAGTCGAGCCTTGCAGTCGGCGCGAAGATCGGCGCATCGGCCTCGGGCGGCTTGCGCTGGCCGGTGGGTCGCACGACCGGTACGCCCGAGGGACGGATCGAGGACGCGCGGCCGTGATAGCCGATCGGCACGTGCTTGTAGTTGGGCAGCAGCGGGTTGTCCGGGCGGAACTGGCGGCCGATGTTGTTGGCGTGATGGATACCGACATAGAAGTCGGTGTAGTCGCCGATGCGCGTGGGCAGGTGCAGCATGCAGGCTTCGACCGGGTGCAGCATGGGCTCGATGACCGGCCGCCTGGCTTCGTCGCAGAGCAGGTCGGAGAGGGCATGGCGCAGGGCGCGGCGGTCTTGCGCGGGAATGGCCAGCAGGCGGGCCATGCTGGCGTCGCTGCAGATTTCTGTGAGGTTCAGCGGGATGAGTCGTGCCGCCGCCAGCGCGCCGAGGTCGAGGATCCGGTCGCCGATTGCCACGCCGATCCGAGTTCCCGGCGTTTCAGCCATCGAGAACACACCGAAGGCCAGGTTCTGGACCGGGAAATCGCGGTGGCCGTCGGCGCTTTCGACCCAGCTTTTGCGCGCAGGGTCATGGGTTTCGTCGATGGTCCACCAGTTCACAGGTCGCTCTCCATATTCTCTCGTCGTCCCGGACTTGATCCGGGACCGCTGGCCTTGAACAGTCCACCTTTCGATGAGCGCAGACCAGCAAGGTCGCATCTAAAGACCGCCAGCGGTCCCGGATCAAGTCCGGGACGACGATCTTCGTCAACCCATCGGCGGCTGGGGCACGTCCAGGCGCGCGATCAGGCCGCCTTCGGGCGCGGCGGCGAAGGAGAGCTGGCCGTCGAAGCGCGCCATCAGCCGGTGCGCGGTCGGGATGCCGAGGCCGAAGCCCTTGGTGTCCCGCGCCCGCGCCGCGTCGAGGCGGAAGAACGGGTCGAGGATCGCCTCGAAATAGGCGGAAGGGATGCCCGGCCCGGAATCGGCGATCTCGATGCGCCAGTGCCCTTCGTGGCGGATCACCGCGACCTGAGCCTCGCCGCCGAACTGGATGGCGTTCTCCACCAGCGCCGCCAGCGCCAGTTCCACCGGCTCGCGGAAGGTCCGGGCGAGGGTGGGGACGGAGGCGTCGAAGCGGGCGCGCGTCCCGTAAGGATGCAGCACGTGCGCAACCACTTCGGTGAGGTCCAGCGTCTCGGGCTCGGCGTCGAGATGCTGCGCGCGCAGGAAGCGCTGCAGCGAGGCGAGCAGGGCCTCCATCTCGTCCACGCTTGCAAGGATCACCCCGCCCAGTTCGGCATCGTCGATGAGTTCCGCCGCGACCTTCTGGCGCGAGAGCGGCGTGCGCAAGTCGTGGCTGATCGCCTCGAACGACCTGGCCTGATCCTGCAGCAGCCGCGCGATGCGCTCCTGCATGAGGTTCATGGAGTGTGCGAGCTGGCGCAAGTCCGGGGTGCCACCCTCGGCGATGACCACTTGCCGGCCCCGACCGATGGCGTCGGCGGCATCGCTCATGCGGCGCAGCGGGCGGGTCAGCACGTGCAGCGCGGCGAGGCCGATGGCGAGAAAGGCCACCGTCGTCGCAAGCGTCAGCACCGTCGCCCGCAGTGCTACCGGCCACATCGCGTTGATATCGCGCGAGCGGAAGTTGAGCCAGTGCCCGTCCGTCAGCCGGATCGCGCCGACGAGATCGCACTTGCCTCCCGGCGGTCCCTGCATGGCCAGCCGCAGCGAGCGCCCACCGAGCGAAGGCTCCCACTCGATGATGCGCCGCTCGATGCGGATAAGGGATTCGTCGGTCGTGGCGGTCGCCACGCTGGGCGCATTGCCGACGGCGGCGGCGAGGTGGCGCGTGCTCATGGTCGGCGCGGTCAGGCGCGGATCGGCGGAGTGGATGCGGTCGCTGACGACGAGCAGTTCGCCAATGCGGCGGGCGTGGTCCTCGTTCAGCGTCTGCCGGTCGATCGACTGGTAGAACACGAGGCTGGCAGCCAGTTGCAGCACGCCGAGCAGCATGAACACCAGTGCGACATAGACCGCGAAACGCGGCGCGAAGGGACGGGCCACCTCTTGATCCTCTCCTGCAGCATACCGCCCGGCCGCACGGTGCCGATATGCCTCTGCGGATTTTGCACACACCCGCCCGGCTCCCGCGTCAACTGGAGGAGGAGGTGTAGCAATGATTTGATACGCAATCGGACGGATGCGCAACGGTTGCCCGGAGGTAAGGAGCGCTTTTTGGCACCTGTTTTATCTGACAGGCATGGCCTGAAACCCGCCGCGCTAGTCTCTCTCCCGCAGCGCCGAGTCCCCGCGAACCAATCGCGGCGCGGGCGCGATAGGGGAGAGACCGATGATCCGTCACGTCGTGATGCTCAAGTTCAAGAAGGATGCCGATCCGGCCAAGATCGACCTCTTCATCGAGGAGGTGAAGAAATTGTCGCATCTCAACCGCGAGGTGCGTGACTACAGCCATGGCAAAGTCGTCCACACGCGCTTCCACTCGGGCGATTTCGACTTCGCCAACTGCTGCGACATCGACACTTACGAGGCCATGGAGCGCTACATGTCGCACTGGTCGCACTTGCGGATGACGCCGTTCCTGCCGGACATCCTCGAGAACATGATCTCGTTCGACTGGGAGATCGACTACCACGGACCCGAATTCGACGAGACGCTGGCCGCCGAGGAAGCCGAGCGCGAGAAGGCGCGCGTGCTCAGGGTGCACGAGGACCCGGCCAAGGCCTACGTCCCCGAAGTGCGCGGCCAGACGCGTGAGCGCGCGCGCGAGATGTGCGCGGCCGCCGGTGTCACGCTGTCGGAGGACGAGGAGGAGATCATCGGCTCGGTCTGGGCACCGAACCGGATCATGTTCGTCACTCCCGATGCCGGGACGGAAGTGCCGAAGGGCTCCGAAATCCGCATCGGCATCACCGGCGACTGGCTGACCGGCCCCGCCGTCCCCGGCGGCGATGCCCCCGCCTGGTAACGAGAGGAAGCCTCAAATGATCATTCTTGCCGGACACCTGAAGACCGCTCCCGAGCTCGTCGAAGACCTTGCCGCGACCTTGCGCGGGCTGGTCGAGCCGACGCTGAAGGAGGACGGGTGCCTCAACTACCACTTCGCCATCTATGATCCGGCAGCCGGGACGGTGCTGGTCTTCGAACGCTGGCGTGACGAGGCTGCACTGGCCACGCACCTTGCGCAACCGGCGGTGACGGCCGTGCTCGGCGGCTGGGCCGAACGCATCGACGTTTCCGGTGTGCGCAAGTTCGACGCCTCGAACGAGCGGGGCTTCATGGACTGACGGGGCGTCCCCTCGCTTCGTCATTGCGAGCGCAGCGAAGCAATCCAGAGCGGCGTAGTGCTGCCCTGGATTGCTTCGCTGCGCTCGCAATGACGAGTGAGAAGACCTCAGCCCCGGCTGTCGCCCGGCCAGGTCTTCTGCGCGGCCCATTCCTCGACGCCGAGGCGGCCGAGTTGCTGTTCAACCGTGCGTGCCATCGCAGAGCCTTCCGGCGAACGGCAGCCCATGTTGTACGTGAGCGCGGTGCGGCGGCTGTCCGCGCCGATCCACTCGATGGTCACGCTCGACATGTCGGTGGCGGCCTCGGTACAGGCGTGGGCACGCTCCTCGCCGGTCTGCGGACGCATCGGCGCGAGGGCGCGGCGCACGTCCTCGTACGTCGCGCGGCCGACCGAATGGGCGCGCTGGCCCAGCACGGCGGTATGCCGCTCGCCGGTGAAGTCCACGCGTCCGGCGGGCGTCACGGCCACCTTGTACACCGGGCAGAACCCGAAGCACGGACCGCGCGATATGCGCAATTCCTCCCCCGCCGGAGCGGGGGAGGAGGCGGCGCCGGGCCGCACGCGGGGGGCGCAGCTTAACAGCAGCCCGGCGCCCAGTACGATGCCGCAGAGGAGTGGTCCACGCATCGTCCTGTCCTTACCAGCCAATGGTCACGGAGCCGCGCAGCGCGAGATCGACCCGGCCGTGGCGATCCTCGGCCGAGAGTTCGCCGCCCATCGTGAAGCCCGAGGAGCCGCCGATCGCACGCAGGCGCGCGAACCAGCCGCTCGTCGCGCCGTCGCCTTCCAGCGTGAAGTTGTCCCCGCCCTCGAAGTGCGCGGTGGTCGAGCCGATGCCGCCATTGACGATCTCGCGCCAGCCGCCCTCGGTTTCCATGCGGAACCAGTTCTCGTCCCGTGCCTTCATGCCGAGGAAGTCGATGCCCACGGTCATGCTCGGGTTCACCGCCAGTTCGTCGCTGGTGCGCGAGGCGACGGTGAGGTTCAGCTTCTCGCCGCCGGTCTCGGAGTAGCCGTCTTCCTTCAGGCGGACGTAGTCGACCGTCACGCCCGGACGGAAGAAGAAGAACTGCGAGCCGCCCTCGATCGCCGCGCCGCCCGCGAAAGTGACGAACTTGCCGTCCCACTTGGCGTCCATGGTGCGGCGCACGGTTTCCGAACCGATGGCGCCGTAGAAGTTGCGCTCGCCGTCGAACTTGGCCGTGCCGACCGAGCCGCGTGCAAAGGCGCTGACCGGGCCGAACTTGGCGCGCCAGTGCGCCGCCAGTTCGAATGCGTCCGAGTTCACGTCGGTCAGTGCGCCGTTCTTGTGGTTGTTGTTGAGGTAGGCGACGGTGCCGCCGAACTTGCCGAGGCCGGTGCGGTACTCGGCGGTCGCCGACCATGCATAGCCATTCAGCTTGTAGGCGGCGGTGTTGCCGGCCTTCCGGTCGCTGCCCCATATCGCCATGTTGAGCGTGGTGGAGAAGCGGCCGCTCGCGGTGATCGGTCCCTGCGGGTCCTGCATCTGGCGGGCGAGGGCGCGGGTGCCCAGGCTGATGCCCTCGAAGCCGCCGCCCGCGTGGTCGGGCAGCATCTGGCCCACGGCCGAACGGAAAGCATCGCCGTTGGTCAGGCCGAGGAAGACCTGCTCGATCTTGTCGTCCTTGGCCAGCTGCTTGAACACCGCGTCATAAGCGGCCGCGCCCGAGCGGTTGAGGCCAAGTTCGCTGACCGTGCGGCGCGAGACGTCGACGACGATGGTGTTGGCCGCCGCGTCCTTGTCCAGTTCCGCCTTGAACATGAAGGGAACGAGGTCGGTGTTGGTGGCCAGCTTGTCGCGGCCGGTCAGGCTGCCTGCGGTCAGGACCTGGTAGGAGCCCTCGGCGGTCGAGACGTCGGCCAGGCGGATAGCCAGCTTGGAGCCTTCCGCGAAGGTGGCGTTACCCGATACGGTGTAGGACGAACCGGCACCCGCCGTCTTGTCGAGCGTGACGAGGACCATGCCGGTGCTGCCTACGTCGAGCGAGGCCATCGAGGCGGGCTTCCTGACGTCGAGCAGACCGCCCGACACCTTGACCGCCAGCTGCGAGGAATTGGTAAAGGAGCCGGAGAAGTACGCCGTGCCCGAGATGTTCAGCACGTCCGCGCCGCCGCCGAAGTCCATCGCGCCGTTGAAACCGCTGGTGCCCGCCAGCGAGACGGTGTCGGTGCCCGCTCCGAAGGTCACGTTGCCAGTCTGCACCGCGTCGCCCGAGAGGTTCAGCGTATTGTTGCCCGCACCGAAGGCGACGTTGCCGGTGAGAGTGCCGTCGGCAAGGTCGAGCGTATCGTTGCCGCCCGCGAACCACACGTCGCCGACGATGGCGGGCGCGGTCACGCCGGACGCCACCTGCGTCTGTTTGACGGTGACGTCGCCGGTCGCGGCGCGCAAGTCGATGGCGATGTTGCGCGCGCCGTCCTTGGCGCCGGTGGCCGAGATGGTGCCTGCGTTCTCGATCAGGTTCAGGGTGCCGCTGGCGTCGACGATGGCCGTGGCCGAGCCCTTTTCGCCCGCGACCGCCTTGATCGTGCCGCTGTTGCGGATGGTCGGCAGGTTGCCGCCCGCGTCGACGCGCACGGCAGTCGCCAGCGCATTGTCGGCATTGCCCGATGCTGCGGCGATGTTGCCGGTGTTCTGCAGCAGCGGCGTCGTCGCGCCGGCGCCGATGCGAAGGGCCGTGGCGCTGGCACCGTTGGCATTGGCGACGACCGAGCCGGAGACGCCGATGCCGTTGGCAATCGTCACCGCGCCGCCGCGTCCGCCGATGACGAGGCCGTTGGCGGCCACGCCGGAGTAGAGGCCCTGGCCCTCGACCGACCCTTCGATGATCAGCCCGAATTTGCTGCCGGTATTGGCGACAGGGCCGATGGTGACGGCGTGATCGGTCGCGCCCACCTGCATGGCGGCGGCGCTGCCGTAGGAGACGACCTTGGCGGTGCCTTCCTTGCTGTCGTCGATGCCGTCGCCATCGGAGTCCGGCTTCGCGGGGTCGGCCTTAGGCGCGGCGGCGAGGATGATCCCGCCGGTCACGTTGCCCTCGACGATCAGCGCCGAGCCGCCCTGCAGCAGGTCGTCGGCGTCGAGCTTCGACGGATCTGCGGGCGGGGTGGTGTAGCGATAGCCGGTGGCGGCTACCGTGCCCTGCACGACCATCGCGCCGTTGACGTCGCCTGCGAAGCGCGCGCCGATCGCGTCCTTGCCCTGCGCCGAGACGGTGCCCGCAAGGCGCACGTTGCCGTCGATACCCTGCGCCGAAACGCCGATGGTGCGGTCGCCGACGATGGTGGTGGAGCCATCATGTGTGAAGGTGCCGGTCAGCTTGCCGCCAAGCTGGATACCCGCCGAATCGTTGCCCTCGACAACGATCTTGCCGTTCTGGGTGAGCTTGCCGGTGTGGTCGCCCTGGGTGCGGATGCCGACGCGGTTCGATCCCAGCGCGAAGGGACCGTCGAGGTCGCCGTCCTTGTCGGTGTCGGTCGGCGTGTAGGTTTCATCGACGGTGATCGTGCCGGTGTTGGTGATGTCACCGCTGGCGCCTGCGACCGAATTGATGCCGACTGCGCCGTCGGCATTGGTGATGGTGATGTTGCCCGCGTTGGTGACCGCGTGGTTGCTGTCCTGCGTGACTGCGGTGCCAGAGGTCAGGACGACCGAGCCTTCGGCGGTGATGTTGATGGCATCCGCCGCGCCGCTCTTGATGGTCGAGGTGCGGATGGGGGCGGTGAGCTTGGTCTTGACGTCTTCGGCATGCGCGGCGGTCGCGAAGGCGAGCACGGCGGTGGTGGCAAGCAGGGTCCTGGCGGTAAGCTGGGAAGGCATCTTCGTCCCTTTAAGGTCTGTAGTCTGACCCTTGAGACGGAGGCGCCGGGAGGCAGCCTTGGAAAAAAGTTCCGGCTTGCCGACATTTCATTTCGTGCCGTTGGGTTTCGGCGCGAAATTCGGCGGATGGCGGGGGTTGGACTTCGGGATACGGGCAGAGCGCGTTTGCTACGCGGACAGGCTACCGCAGCAGAGTGGCGGTTGTGGCGATATATTTCCCGCTCGGCGCTGGGCGCAAAATTCAGCAGGCAGATGCCGGTGGGGCCATACTTCGCCGACTTTCTGTGTCGTGAGTTATCGCTTGTTGTGGAGCTTGATGGGTACTCTCACGGGCTTCGCTTGGACTACGATGCTGCGCGGGATCGGTGGATGGCGGAGCAGGGCTATCGGGTGCTGCGCTTTTCCAACGAAGCGGTGTTCGGTCAGCTTGACGGGGTGCTTACCGTGATCCGCATGGAGATCGAGGCGCTGCGCTCTCGCCCACCCCCTCCGGCTAGGCGATAAATCGCCAAGCCTTCCGACCCTCCCGCAAGCGGGAGGGTGAACCCGTCTTTCCCCCCTCCCGCTTGCGGGAGGGGCCGGGGGGTGGGCCTTCCTTCTTTCCTAAAACCGCGCGTCCAGCCCGACCCGAACCGTACGCGGCCGCAGCGGCGTCGTCTGGTCCCGCCCGGTCCCGAACGGCGTCCCGAGTGAGAAGCGATTACCGCGCGAATTCGTGATGTTGCTGAGCGTCAGCGTCACACCGTAACGCTCGGTCCCGACCCGCAGGTCAGCACCACTGTCGAGGTAATCCCCCTGCGGATCACCCAGTTCCGGGCCGATACCGAGGCGCGACTTGCCGACATAGCTGGCCCAGCCATTGGCGGTCAGCCGCAGATTTTCGCCGATCTCGCGGTTCCAGCCGAGGCTCATCCGGCCGGAGAACTGCGCGATGTTCGGCACCTGCATCGACCGGGCAAGCGTCGCGTCGAGCAGGCTGGTCGGAGACAAGTTGCTGGCCGCCATCGACCGCGCGACAAGCCCGAGCAGTTCTACGGGCGGCTGATCGACCTTGCTCTGGTTCCACGTCGCGCCGGCCTCGAGCCTCAGGCCTTGCAACAGCTCGACGCCGCCCGTCACGCTGGCCGACCATACACGGCCGTCGCCGATATTGGCTGTACTCGGCAGGCCCGAGTTGTCGATGAAGTCGGCCTGGATGTCCTGCCAGCGGGTGTAGGAGACGCTGGCGGAAAGATCGAAGGGGCTGACGCCGGGCTGGCCGTGCTTCACCCCGAATTCGAACGTGCGCGTCCGGTCGCTCTGGAAGCGGCGCACGAAGTCGCTCTCGATGGCGAAGCCGCCGGGACGGAAGCCCTCCTGATAGCGCATGTAGAGGTTAGTGGCCGCCATCACTTCGGCGTTGAGCGCCAGCGAGGGCAGCACTGTGGTGGTCGTCCGGTCCGCCGTGACCTGTGCACGGGCCTGCGCCATCGCGAACGACACCGCTGGCAGGATATCCTCGCCCGATCCGCCGAGCCGCGAATGGGTCAGGCGCCCGCCTGCGGTGGCGGTAAGACCGGGACGGATGCGCAGGCTGGCTTCGGCGTAGAGCGTGAACTCGTCGATGGTGTTGCGCACGCCGGTGGCGGCGGTGGTCGTCACGAAGTTCTCGAAACTGCGCGTGAGCACCGTGCGGTTGTGGGTATAGCTGGCGCCGACCAGCCACCCGAAGCCATGCGTCTCGGGCTGCCAGATCCGCGTCTCGTGCGCGATCATGCGCGTGCGGTTCCCTTGCGAGAACAGGCGCGGCGCGTCCGGATCGACCGTGGCGTCGTAGCGCTCTTCCAGATGCTGGCGCACCGCCCCGGTGGTCGAGCGCACGCGCACCTCGCCGATGCGGCCGGAGATCACCAGCTGGCCCATCAGGTAGTCGGCGTCCGAACCCTCGCGCACTTGCGCACCACTGGTCAGCGGCGGGCGGGCATTGCGTCCCGCATACTGGCTGTCGCGCGCATCCGTGGACTGGCCGAGGCCGATCAGATCGACCGTCCAGTCTGGCGCGACCTCCGCGCGAAGCCCGGCGCGGCCGCCGAGGATGCGCGTACGGTTGACGTCCTTGCGGCCGAGCAGCGGCTTGTCGATATAGCCGCCCAGCGTCGCCGCGTCGAAGTTGGCGCGCAGGGCCACCGAGTTGCCGAGCGGCAGGTTGACCATCGCCGCGGCATCGCCGCCAGGCGCGCCGCTCTGGGTCAGCGATCCGCCGACCGAAATCGCGCCTTCGGTCTCGCCGACAACCGGGGAATTGGGCACGAGGCGGATGATGCCGCCCAGAGATCCGGCACCGTAGAGCGTGCCCTGCGGCCCCTCCAGCACTTCCACCCGCGCCATGTCGGAGAGGCGCAAGTCCGGGTCCGGCGCATTGTAGCTGAGCCTGAGGTCGCCAAGGTACTGCCCCACCGTCGCCTGCGTCGGCCCGGTGAAACTGGAATCGGCGATGCCCCGGATGAACAGCTTGTTGCGCCCGCTGCCAAGGTGCGTGGATGTGACGGTGGCGACGCGCTGGGTGATCTTCTCGGTGCCGCCGATACCCCCTGCCTCCAGCGATTCCCCGTCGAGGATGGTCACCTGTCCGGGCAGTTGTCCGAGGGTGAGGTCGCGCTTGGAGGCCACCACCACGATAGGATCGGCCGCTTCGGTCTCGACAGCAACCGGCGCTGCTGCGGGGGGAGGGGAAGAACCCCGGACGGTTGTTCTTGCCGCGGCGCTTGCCTCGATGCGCCAGGCGCCGGGCGCGACGGCGATGGCCCGGCCGCCCGCCTTGCGCGCGAGCAGGCGCACCGCCTCGGCCGCACCCATCCGTCCGCGCATCGCGGGGACCATGCGGGATGCCACTGAGGGATCGGACACGACGATGCTGGAGCGGGTCTGGCGGGCCAGATCGATCGCGACCTGTCCTGCCGATCCGGCGCGCGTATCGACCGCCATCTCCTGCGCGAAGGCGGTAGCGGGCATGGCCATTGCGGCCGCCACGATACAGATGGCGCCGCGCATCGCCTCAGTGCGAGCCGATCACCCAGCGTCCGTTTTCGGACCGTACCGACAGTCCCAGCAGCGGCCCTATGGAGCCCGGATCCTTGCGCAGCGGCGCCACCAGGATCGAGCCGGAAACCGCGCCCGACCCGCCGGATGCCGCGACATACTCGATGCCGGTGGCTCGCTTGAGCTGCGCGGCGACGTCATCCAGCGTGGCACCTTCGAAGGTCAACCGACCCTCGCGCCATTCGCCGACTTGCTCGACGGGAAGGCGGGCAAGTGTGTATTCACTCGTCCCAGCCGGGCGGCGCAGGACTTCGCCGGGCGATACGCGCACGTCGGCGCCATCCGGATCGAACTGCACGGCGCCTTCGGAGACCGCGACACTCAGCCCCTGTGCATCGCGGCGCACGTCGAAGACGGTGCCGATATCGACCAGCCGTTCTTCGCCCACGGCGACCTCGAAGGGGTGCGCGGCATCGTGGCGCACGGTGAACAGCGCCTGCCCGTGTTCGAGCCGGGCATAACGCTTGTCCTTGCGGTCGAACTGGACGGCGGTGCCGCCCGCGAGTTCGATGCGGGTATCGGCGTCGAGCGTGACCCGGCGGGTCTCGCCCAGTGTCGTCTCGACGGTGTAGAGATCGCGCTGCTGGCCCTGGAAGGCCCAGAACCCGGCCACGACGGCGAGGCTCGCGGCGATCGCGCTTGCCAGCCAGGGACGGCGGCGGCGCGGCGGTTCGGCGGACGAGGCGTCGTCGTTGGCCGGAGCGGAGGCGGCGACGAGTTCGGCTGCATCGGCCACCGAGGCCGCGATGTCGTCATAGGCGCGCGCGTGCGCCGGATCGGCCTCCAGCCAGAGGGTGAACGTTTCCCAGTCGGTGAACGCGGGGTCACCGGCTCGCACAGCCCAGCCGAGCGCTTCGTCCCGGATCACATCTTTATTCGCCATGTCGTTCGCCATCGGGCGCTCCTTCACCGGCGATGACGGAGCCGATCGGCTGCAGCCTCATCGCAGGCTTCATTTCGAGCGTTCCTTCCATTCCGCGAGCGCCCGGTAGGCGACGCGCAGGTCGCTTTCGACGGTGCTGAGGCTCAGGCCCATTTCGCTCGCCACGACTTTCTGCGGCGTGCCTTCTATGCGGTGGCGGCGGAAGATCGTCGCCACCCGCGCGCCCAGGCCGTCAAGCAGGGCAAGAACGCTGGCGGCTTCCTGCGCGGCGGCGAGGCGGCGTTCGGCGGAAGGCTCGGCGGAAACGCCCGGCGGATCGCCCGCATTCACCTCGGTCCAGTCGCGAGCGCGCGCGTCCGCCTGCCGGGTCGAACGGAAACGGTCGATCATCAGCAGGTCGGCGGTGCGGAACAGATAGGACAGCGGTGATGCAACCGGACCGGGACGGCTGGCGCCGATCTTGAGCCAGACCTCCTGAACGAGGTCCTCAGCCGCATCCCCCGCGCCGCGCGCGCGCATAAAACGCAGCAGCTTCTCCCGATGTTCGAGAAAAGCCGCTTCAAGGCCGGCTGTGGGGGAAGTTTCTGCGGTCACGAAGAAGGGGCGCGAAGTCTGGGGCTACTCTTGGTCGGGCAGCCTGATAGACGTTCGCACGCCTTCGGGGAAGTACCGTCGTCCCGACATCGACCGCGGTGCCGGGACGAGGAAAGATCAGGTCGAGAGAATTTCAGTTCACTGCGCGAATATGATGCCCCGGCTCGATCGCTGCCGGGGGAGCTGCTTCCAGCATGTGGTCATGTTCGGCGAAGATCCGTTCGATTTCGCTGCGCTTGTCGAAGATCATGCGGGCCACACCCGAAGTCATCCCGCCTTCGTCCCCGACCCGGCCCAATACGCCGGCAAGGTCTTCGAGCGTCGCGCGCTCAGGGCTGCTGTGGAGTCCGCCCTTGGTATCGCGGTAGGCAGTGCATTCGCTGGCCATGACCATTCCCCTTCAATGTTTGCCGTCCTGTTGAACGCGCGGAGGCCTTCGGAGTTGCACTCAGCCGACTCCACTCGCCGCAAGCAACTGCGCGAGACCGGCAAGATCTTCAGCGAAGCGCCCCTGTTCGCGCTCCCGGCTCTCACCGTCGAGACGAAGCAGGTAACTGGGGTGCGCGGTGAGCCAGACACGTGTGCCGTCGGGCAGGTAAAGTGCCCGGCCACGTTCGCGTCCGATCGCCGGGGTGCGCCCCAGCAAGCCGCGCGCGCTGCTCGCGCCAAGGGCCAGCACGACTTTCGGCTTTACCAGCGCGCGTTCGTTGTCGAGCCACCAGCGGCACATATCTATCTCGCCCGCCGTAGGGGCCTGGTGCAATCGCCGCTTGCCGCGCGGGGCGAACTTGAAGTGCTTGACCGCGTTGGTGACGTAAGCCGCCGTCCGGTCCACGCCTGCCTCGCCGAGCGCGCGGTCGAGCAATTGCCCGGCTGGCCCGATGAAGGGGCGATTTTCGCGCTCCTCGGTATCGCCGGGCTGTTCGCCGACGATCATGAGGTCGGCGGTCTGCGGCCCTTCGCCCATGACGGCGCGCGTGCCGTTGCACCCGATCGGACAGCGGCGGCATTGTACGATACCTTCGGCGATGGCCTGCAGGCTGAAGGGCGCGGCTTCCTGCTCGAAAAGATCGGCACCGCTGGCGATCATCGCAGCCTCGCGCTTGTGCGCCCCCGCGATGAGATCGGGAATCTGGCGAGCTTCGGGCAGGTTCTTCCAGTACCGGCGCGGCATCTCCTTGAGCATCATGCCGACCTTGAGCCGCGCCGGATTGAAGATCGAGCGATAGTAGCCGAGCCACAGGTCCTCGGTCGCGTCTTCAGCCGGCGCGTCCGCACGCGATGCGGGCGGGCCTTCCAGCAATACTTCCCCGTCCCAGTGCAGGGAAAGGCGGGGCGTCAGGATCGACCAGCGCTGGCTGGCGAAGCGGTTGACGAAGAAGTCGGCGTTGGCGCGCTCGATCCGGTGTTCGGGCTCGAACCAGGCGACGAAGCGTTCGATCCCGTCTTCGTCGGCCACGCTGCGGAAACGGACGAAAGCGCGCATCTTGTGAATGTCCCGCCGGACCTGCTTCGCCATGCGCTCCAGCGCTGCGACGTCGCGATCGGCGGCATCCTCGAGCAGGCGAGGCCGGTCCTGCAGCCGCCAGAGCACGCGATAGAGCAGCCCCAGCCGCGCGGCGTCGCAGTGCAGGACGACGCTTCCGGCAAGGTCGAGAAAAGCCCGGCTCGCCCGCACCTGACGCAAGGGTTCCGTAGACTGGGGCGACGACGGTGCGGCGAAAAGATCCGCCGAACCGTCCGCATCGCCCCAGGCCGTCGCCTCGGGCGCTATGCCGCGCGCGACCAGCCGCCGGGCCTCGTCGCGCCAGGCCTCGAAGTCGTCGGGCTGCCCGATGGCCGCGGCGATCATGCGAACAATTCCATCTGCTGCGCCGGTGGAGCAAGGCGCGCTCGCAGGTCCGCGCGGTCGAGGAGCAGGGTGGGGCGCCAGTCGTCGGTGACGATGAAAGGCCGCAGCTTCTTCACCGAGATGCTGAGCCGCGCGAGATCCTCCAGCCGGATCGATCGATGCCGCCGCGCGGCGAGGATCGCATCGACCGCCTTCACGCCAAGCCCCGGCACCCGCAACATCGCTTCACGCGGGGCGCGGTTCAGATCGACCGGGAACCGGTCCCGGAACTTGAGCGCCCAGGCGAGCTTGGGGTCGATGTCGAGCGGCAGCATGCCGTCATCCTCGGTCGCCTGTTGCACGTCCTGCGGCGCGAAACCGTAAAAGCGCATCAACCAGTCGGACTGATAGAGCCGATGCTCCCGCATCAGCGGCGGGCGCCTCAGAGGCAATACGGCGCTGGCCTCGGGGATCGGACTGAAGGCGGAATAGTACACGCGCTTGAGGGCAAAGCGGTCGTAGAGCGTACTGGCCTTTCCCACGATCTGGGCATCGCTGGCGCCGTCCGCGCCGACGATCATCTGGGTCGATTGCCCGGCGGGGGCAAATATGGGCGCTTTGCGAAAACGCTTTCGAGCATCATGCGCCTCGGTTATCGCGCCCGAAAGCCTGCCCATGGCACCTTCTATGGTGGCCGCGTTCTTGTCCGGCGCAAGGCGAGACAATCCCGCATCGGTAGGCAGTTCGACGTTGATCGAGACCCGGTCCGCCCACAGTCCCGCCTGCGCCACCAGTTCGGGGTCCGCCTCCGGAATTGTCTTTAAATGGATGTATCCACGAAAATCGTGCTCTTCCCGCAGGATACGTGCGACCTCTATCAATTGTTCCATCGTATGGCTGGAAGACTTCACGATCCCGGAGGAGAGAAACAGCCCCTCGATATAGTTGCGGCGATAAAACGAAAGCGTGAGATCTACCACTTCCTGCGGCGTGAAACGCGCGCGGCGCACGTTCGAGCTCTTGCGGTTGATGCAGTAATGGCAATCGAAGATGCAGTGGTTCGTCAGCAGCAACTTCAGCAGCGAAATGCACCGCCCGTCCGGGGCATAGGCATGGCAAATGCCCATGCCCTCCGTCGAGCCCAGCCCGCGTCCGTCACGACTGTTTCTTTTCGCGGTACCGGACGACGCGCAGGAGGCATCATACTTGGCGGCATCGGCAAGAATTTCGAGACGGTCCATGATGGAGGAACGAGACATATGTTCCTTATATGTTCCAATCAAATCCTTTGCAAGTCGGCCGATGGTGAGTCGTCATATCCGTTTAATCCGGATTGGTACGATCGCGTCGGCGACCCAGATTGGGGGTGCTGCCGACGGGTCAGCAATGCTAACCCCCTGTCAAACGGCAGCGGTCGCGGCGATCGGTGTCCCGGTCGTCGCGACCTTTTGATCTGCGTGGGCAGCTTCTATTTTCCGGATGCATTTGCCGCCGAGCTGGCAGGTCGGTCACCATGGAGCCAGCCGTGTCCGTCCGGAGCTCGGTTCAGCCGCCGAAGTACAGGTTATCGAGGCTGTCGTCCGCGGCGATCTGCGCCGATGCTCCCGCCGCTGCGACATGGCCGCCGCGCAGCACATAGGCGCGGCTGGACAGGTTGAGCGCCAGATCGGCCATCTGATCGACGATCATTATCGCCATGCCTTCGTCGCGAAGCTGCCGAAGCTGTTCGAACAAGTCCGACGTCATCTGCGGCGACAGCCCCAGCGAAGGTTCGTCGAGCAGGAGCAGGCGCGGCTGGGCCATCAGGGCGCGGCCGATGGCCAGCATTTGCTGTTCTCCGCCCGACAGCAGCCCGGCCTGCCGGTCCAGCATGGTGGCAAGAGGGGGAAAGCGCTCCAGTATCGCCGACATGCGTGCCGCCGCATTCTCACGGCGGGTATAGCCGCCGAGCCGCAGGTTGTCGTGGACCGACAGTTCGGGGAAAACCTGCCGTCCTTCCGGAACCAGTACCAGCCCCTGGCGTACGCGGGCGCGGCTGTCCTGCGCACCGATCTGCGTGCCTTCGAGCCGGAGATGGCCCGAACGCGGCGCCATCAGTCCGGAAAGGATGCGCATCAGCGTGGATTTGCCCGCGCCGTTCGCGCCCAGCAGGGCGACGGCTTCGCCGGGGCGGACTTCGATGTCGATGCCGTGCAGCACATCGACTGCGCCATAACCCGCGTGGATCGCGTAGGCGCCAAGGCAGGGCTCTCCGCCTTTGGGAACGGCCGGGGCCTGTCCGCCGATCCGTCTTTCGCCCAGATAGGCTTCGCGCACGAGAGGGTCGGCCTGGATCTCGGCCGGTGTGCCTTGTGCGATCAATGCGCCGGTGCGCAGCACGGCAACCTGATCCGACACGCTCATCACCAGCGCCATGTCGTGCTCGACCAGCCCGACGCCGATCCCGGCTGCGGCGATCTGGCGCAGTAGGTCGCCCAGCACGCGTTTTTCCGCTTGCGAGAGTCCGGCGGCGGGTTCGTCGAGCAACAGGGTGTCGGGATCGGTCGCCAGCGCGCGGGCGATCTCGACAAGTCGCCGGTCGACATGCGCCAGCACACCCGCGATCGTCGATGGTGCGCCCTCGAAGCCGCAGGCCAGCAGCAGGGCGCGCGCATGCCGCACATCCGTGCCGGTCCGGTCGAGCGCCTTGCCGTGCAGCGCGCCAAGGCGGCCCTTGCGCATGGCGAGCAGGACGTTGTCTTCCACGCTCATGCTGTCGAACAGGGCCGAGGTCTGGTAAGTGCGGGCCACGCCCGCCCTTGCGGACAGCCAGGGTCTGCCGGGCGCGAGCAAAGTGTCTGCAATCCTGCGTTCGCCGGTGTCCGAGCGGTAAAATCCGCTCAGGATGTTGATGACGGTCGATTTTCCGGCGCCGTTGGGGCCTATCAGCGCCGTCACGGTCGCTGCAGGGATGGCGATATCGAGGTCGGTGATCGCCCGCACGCCGCCGAAACTGATCCCCAGCCCCTGTGCCGAAAGGGCGGCGCGCGGGCGAGCAGGCAGCAGAGCGGCGATGGTGGCGGCCTCGTCGGCGCGGTCGCCGGTCGGGGTCGCTGGCAGGCGCAGCATCCCGGCGATGCCGCCGGGGGCCAGCCATAGCACGATCAGCACCAGCGCGGCGTAGGCAAGGACGCGGTACGCTTCGAAGGAAGAGAGCAGTTCGGGCAGCAGGCCTATGACGATCGCGCCCAGCACCGGTCCGGGGCGCGATCCGGTGCCCCCGATCACCACCGTCAGCACCAGCAGGATCGAGAAGTTGAGGCCGAAGGACTGCGGCGTCACGAAACTGTTGAGCGGTGCGGAAAGGCCGCCCGCCAGCGCGCAGCACCCGGCGGATACCATGAAGGCGACGATGCGCGTGCGCGTGGGGGATATGCCAATGGACGCAGCGGCATTCTCCGAATCCCGCACGGCGCGCATGGCCTGTCCCCAGCCGTTGGCGGACAGCACATGATAGGCCGTCATCACCAGCGCTGCGACGATGATCGCCGCGATCGCCATCGCCCGGTCGCCCAGCACGATCCCCGCCAGCGAGAGGGGCGGTATCTGCAGGATGCCGCTCTGGCCGCCGGTCAGGCCTTCGGCTTCAACCAACGTCTGTTCGACCACCAGACCGAAGGCGATGGTCACCATGGCCAGATACGGGCCTTTGACGCGCAGTGCAGGCAGAGCCAGCAGGCCGCCCACGCCGATCGCGACCACGACGCCGAGCGGCCAGGCCAGCCAGAACGGCAACCAGCCGTGCGACGTGCAGATCGCCACGGCATAAGCGCTGATCGCGTAGAAAGCGGCGTGGCCGAAACTGAACTGGCCGCTCAGGCCGATCAGCACGTTCAGCCCGATACCGGCAATGGCCAGGAGCGCGATCTGGCCGATGACGAAAGCATAATAGCCATTGAGCAGCAATGCCCCGGCCACGCCGCCCAGCAGGCATAGGCCCCAGAGCGAGAGCGCCGCTTTCCGATGGAGGGCGGGATTAACGGAGAGAGCGGTCATACCTTGCGCACCTTTGCTCGGCCAAGCAGCCCGTCGGGGCGCACGGCAAGGACGATGATGACCAGCATGAAGGTCACGATCTGGGTATAGCCCGAGCCGACCCCGAGCGTGACGAGCGCCTCCACCAGCCCGAATAGCAGGGCGGCGGCAACGATGCCCCAGGCGCTGCCGAGCCCGCCCAGAATGGCGACGGCGAAAGCCTTGAGGCCCAGCACCACGCCCATGCCGCTTTCGACATGGGTGAGCGGCGCCACCAGCATGCCGGCGATGCCCGCAAGGGCAGAGGAAAGCGCAAAGGCGGCGGCGATCACCCGGCCTACGGGAATGCCCATTATCGCGGCGGCATCGCGGTTCTGGGCCACGGCCAGCATGGCGGTGCCGTGCAGGGTGCGGCGGCGGAACAGGTCTATGCCCGCCGCCAGCGCCAGCATCACCACCGGGATCAGCAGATGCAACGGATAGATGCCGAGATCCATGCCGCCAACCCGCAACGAAGTCTGCGCCAGCGGCGAGACGAGCGATCGCGGCTCCGCGCCGAACACCAGCATCATCCCGTTGTCGCAGACGAGGCCGAGCGCCACCGTCGCCATCAACCAGGCGTCGGACTTGCGGCCCAGGAACGGACGGATCGCCGCGCGCTCCACGACCAGGCCGTAGATGCCGCAGGCAAGGATCGTCACGCCTACCGCGATGGGCACCGGCCATCCGGCCTCAGTCATCATCCAGAGCAGCACCGCGCCCAGCATCGCGCTGGAGCCTTGCGCGAAATTGACGGCACCGCAGACCGACGCGGTGATGTGGAAGCCCAAGGCGATCAGTCCGTAGATCGAACCGAGCGCAAGGCCGGTGAGGAGGGCGGGCAGGATGTCCATGTCCTCAGGCAGCCTTCGACGGCAGCGGCACGATGCGGCCCTGATCGAATTCGGCCCAGACGTAATCGCGCTCGTCCAGGGCGTCCTGACCATGTGCGAACGGTGCGTCATAGGTCTTGATCAAGCCCTCATAGCGCCCAATCCGGGTGAAGCCGCGCCGCACCGCTTCGCCGTCCAGCGATCCTGCGGTGCGGATGGCCAGAGCGGCCAGATGCATGGCATCATAGGCATTGGCGACACCGACGGCGGGGGTCACGTCCTGCGGCCCCCTGATGTCCGGGTACTTCGCCTCGAGCGCGGCAAGAACGCGGGTCTTCACCGGGGTGTCCGCGCCGAAAAAGCTGTATGTCTGCACGAATTTCACCCTGTTCGCGTGAGGGCCTGCCAGCTCGGAAAAGCGCCCCCCTGCAGGTCCCCAGTGAGAGACGATCGGCACGTCCCAGCCCATCTGGTCCAGCGACTTCACGACCTGCGCCGACGGACCGACCGTCGCCACCATCAGCAGGCAATCCGCTCCGGCAGCGCGCAACCGGCCCAGTTGCGGCGTGACATCGACGTCCGAGTGCTCGAACTTCTCCGAGCCCGCCAAAGGCAGCGCAGCGGCGGCGAGGGCGGCTTTCAAGCCTTTTTCGTTGGACTGTCCCCATGGATTGTTCAGCAGGATCAGGCCCGGCTTGCGCATGCCGTAATTGCGCTGTGCGAAAGCGACCATCGCCTTGTCGACCAGTTCGTCCACGGCCGAGACGCGGAACACGTAATTGGGATCGGTGCCGTTATGCGTGATCACCGTTCCTGCCGCCCAAGGCACTACGAAGGGCACGCGCGCGGCGGTGGCGATCGGCACGATCGCGCGGGCCACTGGCGTATCCAGCCCACCGAACAGAACCGCCACGCCTTCCTTGTACAGCAATTCGCGCGCGGCGATCACGCCCTTGCCGGGATTGCTCTCGTCGTCGCGGCGGATGAGTTCGAGCTTGCGGCCAAGCAAGCCGCCGCCTGCATTGATCTCGTCGATGGCAATGCTCAGCCCTCGCGAGATCGCTTCGCCGGACTTGGCCGACTGGGCGGTGAGGGCGGTGATCAGGCCGACACCGATCCGGTCGCTGCTACGCGCGCATCCGGAGAGAGCCGTCGCCGCGCCGCCAATCATGCCGGCGAGGATGGTACGCCTGGGAACGAGAATCGCCATGGTCCGCCTTCATTGAGGTTCGCAATCTGGCTATCATTCTTGCGCAACAATTCAACACAAAAATCGTCAACGATTTATATATCAAATCGTCCATGATTGTACTTGCCATAATCGTTGATTCTGGTGCAAAGCGAATCCGGCGCATCCATCGTGTGTTTTGAGAGTGGAGTGTCGGTGAGGGGTGGGGCGTTGTCGCGGTGTTGCGGCTGCGTGGTGAAAGGCGGTTTTGGATCATGAAGCAGAGTGTCGACATGTCGGACGAAGGTGCCAGTGCCGTTTCTCCCAAGGCTGCAGCCGGCCGCCGTGCGCGCAAGGCAGAGGCTGCGCCTGATCTGGTCGCGCCGGCAGTGAGCCATGGCGGGGATGTGGAGCAGCATATCTACCAGACCGTGTTCGACAGCGTGCTCAACCAGCGGCTGACGCCCGGGACCAAACTGCCGGAGCCGGCGCTCTGTGAGTTGTTCGGGGTTTCGCGGGCGGTTATTCGCAAGGTTTTACAAAGGCTTGAGCATGAGCGTATCGTTGAGCTAAGGCCCAACAAGGGCGCCGTCATCGCCGCGCCTACACCTGAGGAGACGCGGCAGATCTTCGAAGCGCGGCGCGCACTGGAAGTCTCCATCGTCGAGATCGCGGCGCGGCGGCATACGGCGAAGGATCTTGCCGACTTGCGCAAACTGCTGGCGCATGAGCACGAGGTTACGCACAATCCCTATCAGCCCGCCTGGGCGGCGTGTGCGCGCGAGTTCCACTTGCGCATCGCGGCGGTGGCGGGGAACCCGATCCTGACCGCCTACCTGACCGAGTTGATGACGCGGTGCTCGCTGATCGTCGCGCTGTACCAGCCGACCGGGAATGCCGCCTGCGAGCACGCCGAGCATGGGCGCATCGTCGACTACATGGAGAAGGGCGACGTCGCCTCGGCCCGGGCAGAGATGGGTCGCCATTTGCGCGCGCTGGAGGACAATATCAGCCTCGATCGCGGGTCTTCGACGCAGAGCCTTGCCCAGATGTTGAACCTGGGATGAGTACGCCCCCGCCCGCCACGCACGTCGATTTCGATGCGATCGGCGCCTATCAGCGCTACAAGCTGATGGCGAGCCTGATCGTGCCGCGGCCGATCGCGCTGGTCACCACCGTCAATCCGGGCGGCGTGGTCAATGCCGCGCCCTTCAGCATGTTCGCGATGCTGGGCGAAGACCCGCCGTTGGTGATGATATCGATCAACCGGCTGCAGGACGGCGCGCTCAAGGATACCGCTGCCAACATTCTGGAATCGCAGGAATTCGTCGTCCACATGGCGGACGAGGAGATTGCCGCGCAGATGCACGATTGCGGCACTTCGCTGCCGCCCGAGCAGAGCGAGCTGGACCTTGTCGGCTTCCATTCGGTGCCGTCCACCGGCGTCCTGCCGCCGCGTATCGTCGAGGCGCCGATCGCCTTCGAATGCCGGCTGTGGGAGACGATCGAGACTGAGAGCCGGTATATCTTCCTAGGGAAAATCCTGCACCTGCATGCGCGTGAGGGACTGGTCGATACCGAACTCTGGCGGGTGAACCTGAAGGACTATTTCCCGGTCGGCCGCTTCGGCGCCAGCTTCTACACCCGCACGCGGGACCGCTTTGCCTTGCAGGGCGAGGCGCGGGAAACCGCCATCGATCGGATCTGATCGGGCGTTCGGGCGGTTCGAAGCAAACAGGAAGATCGGGCACGCAGAGACGCGGAGGCCCCGCTTTCAATTTCACGGTGCGTTTTCCTCGACGCTGAAATGAGGAAAGAGCCTGCGGCGCCAATCGGCACCTCTGCGCCTCTGCGTGAACCATTCTCTTCACGGCGCCTCGATGGGCACTCAAGCGGCACCCAGGCGGCACTCAATGGCACCTAGCGGGGGTCTAGCGGGGGTCTAGCGGGGGTTCTGGCGGCACCCGGAAGTGCGCAAGCGCGCTCCGGAAGGGCGGCCTGATGGTGGCAGATAGACCCTAAGCCAGCCGCTTGATCGTGAACGATTCGATTCCACGGAACCCAAAAATCGCCTTGTGATTTCGGCACCGGCGGCTTTGCCGTTGCTGCATCGCAACAGAAACTCGCAGAAAATCAACGTTCGCGAAAAATTGTTAGATCGTTGACGATTTAATCTTGGATCATCGACGAAAATCGCCTTATGACATGAGTCGCAACGAGCGATCGGGTCGCCGGGTGCGGCAAGGGCAAGAGCCCGCCGCACCGCATTCCGGTCGTGATCTCGACACAGCCATGGGGGTGACGATCATGCGTAACGCGAAGCTGACTGCCAGATTTTCTCTCGGTCTTTCTCTGGGTGCGATGGGGATCGCGCTTGCGGTGCCGACCGCGATCCACGCGCAGATCATTACAGGCGCGATCAACGGCCGCCTGACCGATCCCGACGGCAATCCCGTCGGCGGCGTGCCGGTCACCGTGGTCCACGTTCCCTCGGGCACGACGACCACCGCCACCACCAGCGCCGACGGCGTCTATGCCGTGCGCAACCTGCGCCCCGGCGGGCCGTACCACGTCACCGCGACGTCGCCGGAGCTGGGCACCAAGTCGTTGGACGTACCCGCGATCAACACCGGCGACGCCTTCCAGCTCAACTTCGCGCTGGGCGAAGTCACCGAGATCGTCGTCAGCGGCAAATCGTTCGAGGGCGGGGACCTGAAGACCGGACCCAGCTCCAACTTCTCCGCGCAGAAGATCGAGGCCGCGCCGTCGATCAGCCGCGATCTCAAGGATCTGGCGCGGATGAACCCCTTCGTGGCGGTCGATCCCAGCAACAGCGATGCGCTGGTTTGCGGCGGCGCCAACAACCGCACCAATTCGCTGACCATCGACGGGGTGCGCCAGAACGACGATTTCGGGTTGCAGGCCAACGGCTATCCCACGCAGCGCTCGCCGATCTCGATCGACGTGGTCGAGACGCTGGGCGTGGAACTGGCGCCTTATGACGTGAACTACGGCGCGTTCGGCGGTTGCACCCTGAATGCCACCACCAAGTCGGGCGGCAACAGCTTCCACGGTCAGGTCTTCTACGAATATACCGGCGATGCGCTGCAGGGCGGCCGCTTCGGCTACACCGATTTCCAGGACGGATCGAAGCAGGACCGCCGCCTGACCGGTAAGTTCTCCGAAAAGACCTTCGGCGCGACGCTGACTGGCCCGATCATCAAGGACACGCTGTTCTTCACGCTGAACTACGAGAAGTTCGAGCGTTCGGAGCCGTCGCTGGTCGGCCCTTCGGGTTCGGACTTCGCCAATCAGGTGCCCGGCGTCAGCGTGGCACAGGCCAACGAAGTGCGCCAGATCCTGAAGGACCGCTACGGCTACGACCCGCTCGGCTACGAGGCGACCAAGCTGCCTTCGCGCGACGAGAAGTTCTTCGGCAAGCTGGACTGGAACATCGCGCCGGGCCACCGCGCCACGGTTTCGTACCAGCGCACGCGCGGCTCCTCGATCTCGGCCAACGGCAACACGCTGACCGGGTCGAGCACGTCGCTGGGGCTGCTGTCGCAGTGGGTGGAGCGGCAGAACAACCTCGACGTCTACAAGGCGCAGGTGTTCTCCGACTGGACCGACAATTTCAGCACCGAAATCAGCGCGTCCTACAAGAAGATGGACAACCCGGGCTTCCCGCTGGCGGGCAACGATTTCGCGCAGTTCCGCGTATACCTGAACGGGACGACGACCGGCCCGAGCGTCTATGCGGGCACCAATGCCTCGTATCAGGCGAATGAGCTGACGACCTATCTGCAGCAGTACCGCGCCAAGGCGACCTATACCGCCGGATCGCACCGCATCACCGCCGGGTACGAGCGCGAGGCGCTGAAGATCTGGGATCTGTTCGTGCAGAACGCCAACGGCTCCTACGTGTTTAACTCGCTGGACGATCTGCGCGCGGGCAATGCCTCCTCGGTCAGCTATGCCAATGCGGGCAGCAACCAGAAGGCGGATGCGGGCTTCACGCTGCACACCACGACCAACACGCTCTACCTGCAGGACGAATGGGCGGTGCTGCCCGAACTGACGATCAAGGCGGGCCTGCGTTACGACTTCTTCGAGCAGTCCGACCGGCCGGACGAAAACCCGGTGGTGATGGCGCGCTACGGGATTTCCAATACCGAGAACCTCGACGGCAAGCACCTGCTGCAGCCGCGTTTCGGGTTCAACTGGAAGCCCGACCCGACGCTGACGGTCTATGGCGGCGTCGGCCTGTTCGGCGGCGGCTCGCCCACGGTGTGGACGGCGAACACCTTCTACAACACCGGGCAGATGTTGGGCAACGTAACCTGCAGCCGGAGTGCCACGGCGAGCGCGGCGTGCCTTGCGGGGCTGAGCAACGTGGACGGGTTCAACGTCAACCCGGCGCTGCAGGCGGCCAATACCGCCAGCGCGGCGCGCGGGCAGGGGCTCATCAATGCGCTGGACAAGAACTTCAAGCCGCAGTCGACGTGGAAGATGTCGATCGGGGCGCAGAAGGAGTTCGATCTGGGCGCGTTCGGCAACGGCTGGCGCGTGGCGGGTGAGTTCATCCACTCCGAAGTGCAGAACGCGGTGGCGTGGTACGAATTGTACGCAGGCGCCAATCGCGGGCCGGATGCGCCGGACGGGCGACCGACGTATCTGCCGGGGCGCGAGAACCGTAACGATATTCTCGTGACCAACACCAAGCAGGGCTATGCCAACCAGCTAGGTCTGGCGCTGGCGAAGACCTGGCGTGAAGGGCCGCTGGACGGGCTGGAGGCGATGTTCTCGCACACCTACATCCGTTCGAAGGACGTCAATCCCGGTATCACCACGGTGGCTGCGTCGAACTACAGCGGGGTGGCGACTTCGGACCCGAACGATCCGGCGCTGGCGACCTCGAACTATGAGTTCCGCCATCTGTCGAAGCTGTCGGTCAGCTATTCGCATGCCTTCTTCGGCGACAACCGCACGCGCCTGACGCTGTTCGGGCAGAGGCGCTCGGGGCAGGTGTTCAGCTATACTTTCGATGTGGGCGCCAACGCCAACATGGCGGCCGACATGCTGGTGGGCGAGAACGGCGCGCTGGCGACGCGCAACCGCCAGCTGCTCTATGTGCCGCAGACGAGCGGCGGGCAGGTGACGGCGGGCAGCGATGCGATCGTGACGTATGCGCCGGGCTTTGACATCGCTGCGTTCAATGCTTTCCTGAAGCAGAACGGGCTGCTCAAGTATGCGGGCAAGATCGCGCCGCGCAACGCCTTCACCGCGCCGGCGCTGACGACGATCGACATGCGGATCAGCCAGGAGATTCCGGGCTTCTTCCCCGACGGGGCGAAGGCGGAGATCTATCTCGACGTCGAGAACCTGGGCAATCTCATCAACCGCAAGTGGGGCGTGCTGCAGCAGATCCCGTCGCCCTATGTCTCGGCGAACGTGGTGGCGCGCAATTGCCAGATCGCCGGGGCTTGCCCGACGCAGGGCAACTTCTACCAGTACGACAGCTTCGTCGGCCGCGCGGCGACCAGCTTCAACACGCAGTCGGTCTGGCAGATGAAGATCGGCGCGCGGTTCAAGTTCTAAGGCTTAGGGAAGGGACGACGATGATGGATCGCAATGACATGCAGCTTTCCCGCCGGGGTATCCTTGCCGCCGCCCTGGTGGCGGGGGCGGCCGGGGTCGCGGCTCCGGCACTGGCGGCGAAAATGAAGCCGGCCGGGGCGAAGGGCGCCGAGGCGAAGGGCGCGAGCTTCCTGCTGCGCGGCGTGACGCTGGAGACCGGCTACCGGCGCGAGGGCGGCGAGGTTATCGGCACCGAGACGGCGAAAGCCTCGGTGCTGGTGCGGGGCGGGAAGATCGCCGCGATCCTCCCCGCCGATGCGCCTGCGCCGATGGGCGTGGCGGGGGGGGGGGGGGGGGGGGGGGTGGGGGTGGGGGGGGGGGGGGGGGGGGGGGGGGGGGGGGGGGGGGGGGGGGGGGGGGGGGGAGGAACCCCTCCGTCAGCCCTGCGGGCTGCCACCTCCCCATCGCTGCGCGACAGGGAGGATAAAAGGCAGTCCCCCTGTCCAAACCCACCCTTTTGCGCTAACGGCGCGCGATGCAAACGACTGCGACTCCCCGGACCTACCGCGTCAAGAGCTTCGGCTGCCAGATGAACGTCTATGACGGCGACCGCATGGCCGAACTGCTCGCCGAACAGGGCATCACCGCCGCGCCGGAAGGCGA
>NZ_ALVC01000175.1:0-14422 GCF_000293195.2 Sphingomonas sp. LH128 | reverse complement strand
TGCCCGCCAGCGCCTTCTCGTTGAGGTTGACGGTGAACTGGTCGAGCGCCGAATCCTTCTTGTTGGCGGACGCCTTGGCCTCCGCCTTGTCCTCGGGCGTGGGCGGGGTTTCGTCGGACGAGCCCTTGGCGGTGCGATCCTCGATCCGCTTGCCGCCCTTGCCGATGCCGTGGCTGATATAGCTGACGGCGTCGAGGCGGCTCATGTCCTGCTGCTGCAGGAAGTAGACCGCATACGAATCCCGCTCGGAGAACAGCGCGACGAGCACGTTGGCGCCGGTCACGGTGTCCTTGCCGGACGACTGCACGTGCAGGATCGCGCGCTGGATCACCCGCTGGAAACCGGCGGGGGGGGGGGGGGGGGCCCCCGCCGACGAAGTCGGTGGTGGAGGGGGAAGGACGCAGTCCCCCCTCCGTCAGCCCTGACGGGCTGCCACCTCCCCGAGACAAGCTCGGGGAGGAATTTCCTGACGTTTCCCCATAAAGAAAGGCCGGGGCGGCGAACCGTCCCGGCCTTTCGAAATGGTCCCCTCCCGCAAGCGGAAGGGGCCTGGCGCCGTCCTTAGCGGAACAGCGACAGGAGCGTCTGCGGCGACTGGTTGGCGATCGACAGGGCCTGCACGCCCAGCTGCTGCTGGACCTGGAGAGCCTGAAGGTTCGCCGACTCCTTGGCGAGGTCCGCATCGACGAGGCTGCCGATGCCGGTCGTGATCACGTCGCTCAGGTTGCTGTTGAAGCTGAGCTGACCTTCGATCTGACGCGAACCGGCGCCGAGGTCGGAGAGGCTGGTCTTGACCGTGTCGAACATGGTGTCGAGCTTGGTCAGGAGCGCATCTGCCGCACCCGAGCCGGTCGTTGCCGTACCGTCATCGACGACGCCGACATTGGTGATGTCGGTGTCGGTCGAGGAATCGCCGAACGCGGTGGTCGCCGCTTCGCTCAGTGCCTGGTTGGCGACCGTCAGCGTATCGCCGTTGATCGACTGCAGTGCACTGACCTTGCCGTCCGTTGCCACGGTGGCCGCAGTACCCTTGAGCAGGTTCGTGCCGTTGAAGCTCGAACCTTCGATCACCGTGTTGATCTGCTTCTTGAGGGTCAGCAGATCGTTGGAGATCGCCTTGCGGCTTTCGTTGTCGAGACCGGCATCCGATGCTTCGAGAGCCTTCGACTTCATCTGGTTGACGAGGTCGGAGATCTGTTCCGCACCGGCGACGGCGACGTCCGTGACGGACTTGGCGTTGTTGAGCGAGGTGGTGACCGCGCCCAGCTTGCCAAGATCGCCGCGGAGCGTCTGGGCGACCGTGTACTTCGCCGAGTCGTCCTTGGTCGAGGCAACGTTCAGACCCGTGGTGATACGGCTCTGGGTGGTTTCCATCGACTTGTTCGTCGCGTTGAGGCTCTGGAGAGCTGCCATCGCGCCGCTGTTGGTGTTGACCGAAAACGCCATTTCAATTTTCCCTTCTAGGTTACCGGCCGATTCTGCGGCCTCTCGCAATCCCGAAAGATACGGGTGCGACTTTATTCTAGGAGGAGTCGTTAAAGGATGGTTGCGGCCTGTGGAAAAACTATAGGAATGCTTTCCCGGGCTCTCCGACAAAAGCCCGTCATCCCAGCGAAGGCTGGGACCGCTATCGGTCTTTAGACGCGAGCTTGCCGAGGAGCCCTTCAGCGCGAGGGGGCTGTACACGGCCAGCGGTCCCAGCCTTCGCTGGGATGACGGGTGCTGTGCTTCGACGCCGCTCCGGCACCCCTTGTGTACCGGTTAGCCCCTCCTTAAACCCCCGTTGGGTGCCGTTAGGTACCCCTCAGAACGGGAACAGCGCGTCGTAGATCTGCTGGCCCCAGCGGGCCTGCTGCGCGTCGGTCAGCTGGCCGCGGCCGCCGTAGCTGATGCGCGCCTCGGCGATCTGGCTGTGGCGGATCGAGTTGTCGCGGGCGATGTCTTCGGGCCGGATCACGCCGGAAACCACCAGTTCGCGCAGTTCGAAGTTGACGCGCACTTCCTGCTTGCCGCGAATGGCGAGGTTGCCGTTGGGCAGGACGCCGATCACGGTGGCGGCCACGGTCATGTTGATCTGCTCGGACCGGGTGGTGTTGCCGACGCCGACCGCGCTCGACTTCGAATTGGTGCTGACGAGGTTGCCCGGGTCCGGGTTGCCGGGAAGGACTTTGCCGATCTGGCTCTCGAGGCCCAGAAGTGCCGCAATTCCGCCGCCTTCGCTGCCGTTGCGGGTGCGCGTGGTGCTGTTGGCGACCTGGGCGTTGTCGGCGATGTTGATGCGGATCGTGACGATGTCGCCGACGCGCGAGGCGCGCTGGTCGCGGAAGAACGCGCCGCCGCCGGTGCGGAAGAGGGAGGCGCCGCGATCGGCCTCGGCGACCTTGGGATCGCTGCCGTCGGGCGCGCGATCGCCGCTCGCGTGGTTGCCCAGAGAGGGTTCGATGCGCGGGGCCACGGGGGCGCCGGGATCGCTCATTTTCGGCGCTTTTCCGACGTTCTTGAGGCGGCCCACCGAGCCGCAGCCCGCCAGCAGGCTGGCCGAGAGAAGGGCGCAGGTGAGGGCGGCGAGACGCTTGTTCATGAGGGTTCCTACGGAAGCGCGATGCGCACTTCGCCCGTCGCGGCGGCGGTGCCTTCGAGCGTGCGGTTGGTGGCGAGATTGAGGACGCGCACCGGCTCGCCGCGCCCGGCATCGGCAAGCGCGCGGCCGGGCGAGGTGATGCGCAAGGCTCCGGAAACGAGCGCGATCGTCACGTTTTCCCCCCGCCGCACGAGGCGCGGCGCGGCGACGTCGGCAGCGCGGACGGCGGAGCCCGCCATGATGCGGCGGGTCGCTTCCTGCCCGGCGGCGTCGGCCGGGGCGAGGGCGCCGCGCGCGACGGCGGCGGGGACGCGCTGCGTCTCGAAATCGGCGCGCGCCAGCACCTCCCCGCGCTCCACCGTGCGGGCGAGCACCGGCGTGGGTTCCCCCGCGGGCGCGGCGGCGACGGCGAGGACGAGCAACGCCGACAGCATCAGACGGTCTGCGTCGAGGTCTGGAGCATCTCGTCGGCGGTCTTGAGCACGCGGCTGTTCATCTCGTAGGCGCGCTGGGCGGTGATCAGCGCGGTGATTTCCGAGACCGGGTTGACGTTCGAGGCTTCGATGAAGCCCTGGCTCAGCGTGCCGTAGCCGGGCTGGCCGGGGGTCGAGACGATGGGCTGGCCCGATGCGCCGGTTTCCTGGAACAGGCTGTCGCCGATGGCTTCGAGGCCCGCCTGATTGATGAAGGTGGCCAGTTCGAGCTGGCCCACGGTCTGCATCTGCGCCTGCCCGTCGAGCTTCACCTGCACCTCGCCGGTCTTGGAGACCGAGACCGCCACCGCGCCCTGCGGGATGGTGATGTCGGGCTGCACGCGGTAGCCGTCGGTGGTCACCAGCTCGCCCTGATCGGACAGCTGGAACGAGCCCGCGCGGGTATAGGCGAGGTCGCCGGTGGGCAGCATGACCTGGAAATAGCCCTCGCCGTCGATGGCCATGTCGTACTGGTTGCCGGTGCTGGTCAGTGCGCCCTGCTCGGTGATGCGATAGACGCCGCCGGTCTTCACGCCCGCGCCGATCTGGATGCCGGTAGGCACCTTGGTCCCGTCCGAGCTGGTCGAGGCGCCGGGGCGGGTTTCCTGCTGGTAGAGCAGATCCTGGAATTCCGCCCGCTGCCGCTTGAAGCCGGTGGTGTTCATGTTGGCGATGTTGTTCGAGATGACGTCGACGTTGGTTTGCTGGGCCAGCATACCGGTCGAGGCGATGGAGAGCGAACGCATGGGCGGTTTCCTTCGGGCTTAGAGCGGCGCGGTCGGGCTGGAATGACGGACAGGGTTTTGCGCGGGCAGTGGCATCGATCAGCCGATCCTGCTGAGGCGGTCGATGGCCTTGCGGCGCATGTCGGAAAGGTCGGCCGAAAGGCGCTGGCTGACCTGATAGGAGCGCAGCACCTCGACCATGCGGGTGGTCTCGGAAATCGGCTCGACGTTGGAGGCCTCGACGCCGCCGCTGCGCAAGCGGGTCTGGGCGGCGGTCATCACAGTGCCGCCGCTGCCGGTGAGGACGCCGTCGCCGCGCGCCTCGAGCATGTTCTCGTCGGCGAAGCCCGTCACCGCGAGGCGGCCGACCGGGTCCTGGCCCGCCATGACGGTGCCGTCGGCGGTGATTGAGACTTGCGCCAGCTGGTCGGCGGGAATGGCGATCGGGCGGCCGTTCTCGTCGAGCAGGCGCTGGCCGCCGGAGGTCGCCAGCTCGCCGCTTTCCAGCACTTTCACGAAGCCCGCGCGGGTGTAGCCGGTGGAGCCGTCGGGCATCTCGACGTTGAGATAGCCCCGCCCCTCGATCATCACGTCGAGCGGGTTGCCGGTGGACTGGAACGCGCCCTGGGCGATGTCGTGGACCTGCCCGTAATCGAGCACGTAGGAGGTTTTCCGCGCGTCCTGCACCGGGGCTTCCTGCGCGTTCTCGACATATTCGTGGAACACCGCCTGCTCGCGCTTGTATCCCGCGGTCGAAACGTTCGCCATGTTGTTCGCGGCCACGTCCAGCTGGCGGCGCAGGGCCTGCTCGTGGCTGAGGAGGACGAAGGAAGAAACGTCCATCGGCGGACCTTTTCGCAAAAATCTTGGGCGAACCCGGAAAGGGCTCTTAATCCCCTATATAGGATTGAAACCGCGCGCGCGGACGCACATGGACAAGCAAGCGGGAATTTTCGAACGGGGTACGCGGAACGTGAGCGACGAAAAGACCGACGATACGTCGGTCGAAAAGGCGGGGGTCGATGAGGCCGGAGCGAAGAAGGGCGGCAAGGTCCGCCTGATCGCGATCGCCGTCGTCGCGGTCGGCATGCTGGCGGGCGCGGGCGGCGTCTACTGGTACATGCAGAAGGGCAGCCCCGATCACGCCGAGGAGAAGCAGGCCGAGGCGGCGCCGGAAGAAGGCGGGGAGGGCGGTCACTCGGCCGACGCCGATCCGTCCGCCTCCTACATCGAAGTCGCGCCGATGATGGTGAACCTGCGTGGCGGCGGGGCTCAGGCCAAGTTCGTCAAGCTGCGCTTCGTCGTCGTCGCCGCAGACGGCAAGACCGACGCGGTCAAGGCGCGCCTGCCGGTGATCCTCGATGCGCTGCAGCCTTTCCTGCGCGAACTGCGGCCCGAGGACCTCAACGGTTCGGCCGCCGTGTTCCGCATCAAGGAGGAGATGATCCGCCGCTCCACCGAGGCGCTCGGCAAGGGCATGGTGCGCGACATCCTCATTCAGGACCTGATCCAGCAGTGAGCGACGACCCCATCAGGCTCGCCGCCGTCGATGGCGAGGCGGTTCCGCGCAAGGGCCTGAAGGCAGTCCTTGAATCCAACGTCATCAACCACGAGCGCCTGCCGATGCTCGAGGTGGTGTGCGAGCGCATGGTGCGGATCTTCGCAACCTCGATGCGCAACCTCACCTCCGACGCGATCGAAGTGAACCTTGAGCGGATCACCTCGGTCCGCTTCGGCGATTTCATGGACAACATCGCGCTGCCCTCGATGTTCGGCGTGTTCCAGGTCAAGCCCTGGGAAAGCTACGGCGTCGTCACGGTGGACGCTGGGTTGATCTACGGCATCGTCGATGCGCTGCTCGGCGGGCGGGGCGGCACGCGCTCGCTGCCGCCGGAGGGGCGGACCTTTACGACCATCGAATCCAGCCTCGTCTCGCGCGTGGTGCAGATGGCGCTGGACGACTTCGCCAGCGCCTTCGAGGAGATCGCACCGGTCGCCATGGGGCTGGAGCGCATGGAACTGAGCCCGCGCTTCGCCGCCATCGCCGAGCCGAGCAACGTCGCCGCCGTCGCGACTTATTCGGTCAACATGGAAGGGCGCGGCGGGGTGTTCTCGGTGCTGCTGCCCTATGCCACGCTGGAGCCGGTGCGCGAGAAGCTGCTGCAGCGCTTCATGGGCGAGAAGGCGGGCCGCGACCGCATCTGGGCCGACCACATGGCGAGCGAACTCTACAACACGCAAGTCGTCGTCGACGTGGTGCTGGGCGAGAAGATGATGCCCCTGCGCGACGTGCGGGGGCTGAAGGTGGGCGATACCATCTCGCTCAGCAACAGCCCGGACGACGCGCTGCAGGTCCATTGCGGCGGGGTGCCGCTGGGCCGCGCGCACATCGGCCAGCGTTCCAGCAACATCGCCATCCGCATGGCCACCGACATCGCCAAGGGGTATCCGAAATGACGCTTGCTACCGGGATCAACCTCGCTCTCGTGCTGATGTGCCTTGTGGTCATGGTGCAGGCGATCCGCATGGACCGCCGCATCCGGGCGCTGCGCGACGGCCACCTCGACCAGGCGGTGGAGAAGCTGGACAACGCCACGCATCAGGCGCGTCTGGTGCTGGCGGAGCTGAAGCGCGTGCTCTCCACCGACGCGGCGGCGCAGGGCGAGATTCTGCAAGCCTCGCGCGAGTTGCGTGACGAGCTTTCGGTAATGGTCGGCGTGGGCAACTCGGTGGCGGAGCGCATCGTCGATGCCGCTGACAAGGCGCGCGCGGCCGAGGCGGGCGTGCGTCGTCGTACCGCGCGCTGGCGCGACGAGGCCGACGCGGTGCTGCGTGCCGAGGCGGAGACGCGGCCCGCAGCGCCTGCGCCCGCGCCGGTGGCGGACGAGGCGCGCGAACTCAGCCGCATCGTGTTCGACCTGACCTCGAAGCGCGGCAATCGGGTAGCATGACTGGGCGCGTGGCATGATCAGGGCTTTGACCAAGCCAACCCGGTTGATGCTGGGCGTCGCGGCGGCGGCGGCGGTGGCGAATGCCATCGCCTTTGCCGCTTCGGCGGACATTGCCGGCGGCGCGCCGACGAGCCGCCTCGGGGCCTCGCTGCAGGATTCGGCAGCGCGGCGGGACAGCACTTCGGCCGCCGAGAAGCGCAGGCTGGAAATGCGCGAGCAGGCGGTGAAGGCCAGCGAGGCGCGGCTTGCGGGACAGGTGCGCCAGCAGCAGGAACAACAGGCCGCCGCCGCGAAGGCTGGGGCCCAAGGCGGTGCAGGGGGCGGAGCAGGGGCGCCCTCGGTGCCTTACGACAACCTCGCGCGGATCTACCAGACGATGAAGCCGAACCGGGCCGGGCCGATCTTCGAGAAGCTCGATATCGAGGTCCAGCGCGAAGTTGCCACCCGCATGCGCGAACGCGCGACGGCGCAGATCATGGCGAACATGTCGCCGCAGGGCGCCGTGGCGCTGTCGATGGCGCTGGCCGGGCGCAAGGTGGTGCCTGCGGTGGCGAAGGCGGGGAAGTAACCCCACCCCTCGTCATTGCGAGCGCAGCGAAGCAATCCAGGGCGATTTGCGCGGCCCTGAATTGCTTCGCTGCGCTCGCAATGACGAATGGGGCAGTAGCGGTTCCCGACCTCACCGCTCCGTCGCGGAAACCTTCACGATCAGGACCTTGTCGATGGCCGGGTGCACCTGCTTCACTGACGGCGCGATCATCCCCGCCAGACGTTCCACATCCACCGGCGCGAAGCGCGAGGCGCGCAGGCGGGCGAACTCGATCGCGGCGGGGAGCGCTGCGGCACGCAGTTCCGGCATCCGCTTGCCGAGCGCGGCGGCATCGTCGGCGGTCTTCGCCTGCAGCGTGATCGAGACGTGGAGCACCCCGTCCACCCGGCCGCCATCGACGATCGGCGCGTCGATCTGCTCCATCGCCAGGAACGTGGGATCGGGCGGCGGCAGTTCCACCGCCTTGCGCGGATCGGTGTTCGCGGCGAACGCCGGTGCCGCGCAGAGCAGCAGGGCCGGAACAAAGAAACGGAAGCGGGGCATGCGAACTCCGGTGGGCGGGCGACGCCTCTATAATAGGATGAAATTCGAGGAGTCCCGTTGAGATGAGCAGCGATCGGCGTCCAGCCAAGGTCCGCGTGGTATCCGCGAACCAGGGCGAGGGTGCGTCCGCACAGGAAAATCCCGGCGTTAATCCGGGGCGCCGTCGCGGCGATCGGCCGGATGAGGACGCCGAGGCGGTGGCTGCCGCTGTGCTCGCGGCTCCGACCCGGCAGGGCGGGAGCCTCTTGTGGGTGTTCGGCGCGCTGGTGCTGTTCCTCGTCGGCTGTGCGATCGGCGGGGCCTTGCTGGTGATCTCGGGCATTGCATCGGCGGAATCGCTGTGAGGCGCATGCGGCTGCTGCCGGGCGCGGCGCTGGTGCTGGGCGCCTCGCTGTTGTGCGGTACGACCGGCGCGCCGCCGCTGCCCTACGGTACGCTCGACCCCGGCGTGGGTGCGCGGCTGCCGGGCTTCGCGGCCGAACTGGCGCAGCGCCCGCCGCTTACCGGTGTCGGTGCCTGGACCCCGCTGGCCGAGGCCGAGGCATGGCGCCGCCTCTCCACCGCGCCGAACCCGCAGCGGCAGGCGGTGCGCTGGGACTATGCTCGAAGCCTGATCGCCGCCGAGCGCGGGCCGGAAGCGCTGGGCGTACTGGAAGTCATGCGGCAGGACGACCCCGACCTCGGCATGGTCGATGCGTGGAGGCTGGCCCACGGCGCGGCGTTGACGCAGCTCGGCCGCTCCGAGGATGCGATGGCCGAACTCGACATGCCGGGCCTTCGCGCCAATCCCGAGGCATGCCTGTGGCGCCTGCGCGCGCTGGCGCAGGAGGGCCTTGCCGAGCAGGCGCTGGCGCAGCTGGACTGCGCCGGACCCGCACTCGCGAGCCCACGCGGCGCGCCGTTCGTCCTCGCCGCCGCGCGCGCGGGTGTGGAGGGCGGTGCGCCGGACAAGGCGCTGCACTGGCTTTCCTGGCTTCCCGACCGCGAACCCGCCGCCAACCTGCTGCGCGCCCGTGCGCAGCAGGCGCTGGGCCACGCCGACGAAGCCCGCCTGCGCTTCGCCCGCGTCGTGCAGTCCGGCGACCCGGTCGAGCGCATGGACGCCCGCCTCAGCAAGCTGGAGGGCGACGTTGCCCGGGGCGCGATCCGGCCCGAGGCGGCGCTGAAGGAACTCGACGCCATCCGTTATTCCTGGCGCGGCGACGGTATCGAGGAACGCGCGCTGCGCCTGTCCTACCGCCTTGCCGACGCGCGCGGCGACTTGTCCGGGACGCTGTCCGCCGGAGCGGCGCTGGTGCGCTTCCACGATGTCGCCGACCTCGGGCCGGAGTTCCTGCCCGGCCTGCGCGCGAAGCTGACAGCCGCGCTTGACCCCGCCCGCAAGCTGCCGCTGGACAAGGCGGCCGGGCTCTACTGGGATTATCGCGACCTCGCCCCGAACGGCGCCGAGGGCGACCTCATGGCGAGCCAGCTTGCCGCGCGGCTGCAGCAGGCGGGCCTCTACGAGCGTGCGGCGGACCTCCTTTCCTACCAGCTGACGCAGCGTGCCGGAGACCTTGCCCGCGGGCCGCTTTCGGCGCGGGTGGCGGGGCTCTACATCCTTGCCGGCAGGCCCGAGCGGGCCTTGCGCACCTTGCGCGAAACCGACGATCCCGGCCTGCCCGACGCGATGATCGCCGAACGCAAGCGCGTCGAGGCGGCTGCCCTCACGCAAGTCGGCCGTGCCGACGAGGCTCTGGCAGTGCTGCAGGACTTGCCCGGAACCTCGGCGCTGCAGGCGGAAATCCTTTGGCAGCGGCGCGACTGGGCACGCTATGCGGCGTTCTCGGCGGGCGCTCTACCGAAGGGGCGTGTTCTCGATCCGGTGGCGCAGGCGCAAGTGCTGCGCCATGCGATCTCGCAGGCGATGCTGGGGCGGGAGGACGCGCTTTCCGGACTCCACGCGCGCTATGCGGGGGCGTTCAAGGGGCTGTCGTCGGCGCCGGTGTTCGAGATGCTGACCGGGACTGCCGGGGCGGTCGATCCGGGGAAGCTGGCGCAGGCCATGGCGGCTATTCCCTCGGCCAGTCCGGCAGGGGATTTTGCGGATTTGCTGGAAGCGGGGAAGAAGTGAGTCCTAGGGACCCAGAGAGCTTTGGCGCCCCAGACCCCCGTACTGCCGTCGTTGCGCGTGCAGCAGGTTCAATCCTACATTGCGCCGCAGGCCTCCATCGTCATCCCCGCCTTCGCGGGGATGACGAAAAGTAATATATATTAAGCAGCTACCTCGCCAAGTGCGCCTGACGAAGCTGCGCGCGTGATCTCGACGGTATACCGGGTGCAGGGGTGGTAAACCCCTGCGAAAATCAACCGAGGAAGTTCACCAACGACATCGAGTTCAATTGCGAGAACACCGAATAACTCGCCTGCAGGATCGTCTGCCGCTGCGAGATGTCGATCGCCACCTGCCCGAGGTCTGCGTCCTCCACCGAACCGATCACGTTCGTCAGCAGCGTCACGCGGTCGTCGGCGCGGGTGCTCAGGGTCTCGACCTTGGCCTGCATCCGGCCGTTGCGCGCGTTGGCCGACTGGACTTGCGTGATCCCCTTGTCGAGCAGGCCGAGCGCGTCGTTGATCGCCTGTGTCTGTTCCCCGGTCAGCGTGTCGCCGAAGGGACCGGCGGCTGCGAGGGCCTGGAAGGCGGGGATCAGCGAGCTGCCGATGTCGCTGGCGCCGATGCCGTAGTCCACGTCGAGCCCGTCGCCCGCGCGGGTGGAGAGGCGCACGGAATCGTTGGTGAAGGCTGTGGTGGGATCGTAGTTCGCCAGATCGTCGAGCGAAGTCGGTGCGAACGGCGTGCTCGCGGTCTGCGATCCGGCGAACAGCGGCACGCCCGCCTCCTTGGCGTTGAGCGCGTTGCGCAAGTCGCCGAAGGCGTCCTTGATGATGTCCTGCAGGCCCGGCGAATTGCCGGTGCCGACGGCGCTGAACAGTTCGTCGCGCAGGCTGCTCATGGAGCTGTCCACTGCCTCGATGTTCGCCTGATAGAGCGAGAGCGTGGTGGAGACGCGGCTGATGTTGGTCTTGTAGGTCTCCTGCGTCGCCAGCATCGACTTGGCCGACAGCGTGCGAACCGCATCGAGGCCGAGCCCGGCGTAGTCGTTGACCTTCTTCTCGGTGGCCAGTTGGAGCTGGCTGGTGGCGAGGCTCTGCTGGGAGCGCTGGATGGCGCTGGAGAGGGTCTGCTGGAGGGGAATGGTGGCTACGCGGGTCATCGGATCACACCATGTTGAGCAGGGCGTCGTACATCTGCGAGGCGGTGCTAATCACCCGCGCGGCGGCGGAATAGCTGTTCTGCAGCACGACCATTTGCGCCAGTTCCTCGTCGATATTGACGCCGGAGTAGGAATCGCGCCGCGTCGCAGCGTCGGTCAGGCGGGCGGAGGCGTCGTCGTAAGTGGTCTTCGCCAGAGCGGCCTGCGCGCCGACGTTGCCCAGCAGGCGGTTGGCGAAGGCGGTGACGGTGGCCTTGCCGTCCTTGCCGAAATTCGCCGACCCCGCGAGGGCATCGACGAAGGCGGTGGCATTGCGGATGTCGCCCGCGCCGATTGCCTTCTCGCCCACCGCCGCGCCCGTCTGCAGCTGGGCCAGCGGTACGCGCGAGGTGTCGTTCAGCATGTCGGCCGAGACTTGCGCGGTGGACAGCCCGCTCGCTGCGCCGGTCAGGCCCGAAAGTGCCGAGAACGACAAGCCGGTGCCGTAGCGGTCGGTGCTGTCCACCGGCACTTCGATCGTCGCGCCGGAATTGCCGACCTTGGGTGTGAAGGCGACACGGCCGGTGTCGTCGAGCGCGAAGCTGCCGTATTTCGCCAGATCGCCGCCGTTGAGCTGGGAGATGACGTCGCCCCAGGTGTCGCCATCAGCAGCGGTCAGGGTCTGGCTGGTGAGGATCTTGCCCGAGGAATCGCGCAGGACCAGCCTGGTCGTTTCGCCTGCAGTGAAGCCGGTCGGGTCGCTGGCGGTGAAGCCCGAAGGAACGAGCCCGCTGGTGCCCGAGCGAACGAGGTTGTTGAGCCCGAAAAACTGCGAGAACCCTACGCCCGCGCGGTCGCTAGGCGCTTCTGCGTCCTGTGCGATGGCCACGCCGTTGGCGCTGGAAGCGGCGCTGATCGACAGCACGCCGTCCTTGAAGCTGGCGGTGGCGGCAGGCGAGAGCCCGGCGTTGATCGCGGCGACCGCGTCGTCCACCGTAGCGTTTGCGGGAAGCGCGCCGAAGTCCACGGTGGTCTTGGCCACCATCGTCCCGTCGCTCGACACGACCGCGAACGTCGCCTTGCCGGTGAAGCCGAGGCGGTCGGAGCCGACAAGGCCGTTGGCCTGCCCGGTCAGGGTCTGAGGCGCGGGCAGGGTGGTGCCCGCGTTCGACACCGCGTTCATTGTCTGGGCAAGCCCGGTGAACAGCTGGCCGAGCTGCTCGGAAAAGCCCGGCAGCACGCGGTCGCGCATGTCGAGCAGGCCGCCGAGCTTGCCGCCGACGGCGGTGGATGCGATCGTCTCGCCGGTGGACGCCTGCATCGTGCCGTTGTCGCTGGCGAAGCGGATATCGATGGCCGAATAGCTGGTCTGCGCCGTGGTGGCGCCCTGGTCCGCATAGCTCAGCTGGCGCAGACGCTTGTCGAGCAGGACCTGCCCCGATGCGGTGTCGATCGTGACGCGCCCATCGGGCTGTTCGCGCACGCTCACTTCGACGAGGCCGCTCAGTTCCTGCAGCGCGCTCATCCGCTCGTCTGCCGGGCCGGAAGTGCTGAGGCCGAGGCCCTGCAGGCGCGAGACGTCGGCGTTGAGGCCGTGGATCTTCTGCAGCAGCACGTTCACGCGGTCGACGGTGTCGGAGACCTCGCTTTCCACGTCGGCGCGCAAGTTGGTGACGTCGGACTGGAGGCCTTGCAGGGTGTCGATCGTGTCATCGACGTTGCCGGTGAACAGCGCGACGGACTCCGCCGAGCCCTGCAGACCGGTGACCTGCGAGACCGAACTGGCGATCGCCGAAAGCCGCGCGGTCAGCCCGCTGGCCGAACTGGGCGAGCCCAGCAGCGATTGCAGCCGGTCGAGGTAATTGGCCGCCGCTTCCGCCCGCCCGGCGGTGCCCGCGCGCTTGTAGACCGCGTTCTCGAGGAACTTGTCGGCCACGCGCGAAGGCTCGCCCACCACCACGCCATTGACCTGGCCCGCCGCCACCGATGCGCTCTGCGACACCGTCTGGCGCGCATAGCCGACGGTGCCGACATTGGCGATGTTGGTCGAGACGACCTGCATCCCCGCCTGCGAGGCGGAGAGCCCCGAGATCGCGGAGCTGAGGATCGAGTTGATGGACACGGGCTAGCCGGACAGCGAGGGCGTCAGCGCTTCAGGTTGCTCACTTCCTGCAGCATATCGTCGACCGTGGTGATGATCTTGGACGAGGCGCTGTAGGCGCGCTGGAACAGGATCATGTTCGAGAACTCCGCCGCCAGATCGACGTTGGACGCTTCGAGCATGCTGGTCGACAGGGTGCCGCCGCCCACGGTGCCCGGCTCGTTGATCGCCGCGTTGCCCGACTGCTGCGAGACGATGTAGGCATTGCCGCTGATGCGGGTCAGGCCGTCCGGGTTCTGGAAGGTGGCGATCGGCAGCTGGTAGATCGGGCGCGAGGTACCGTCGTCGAACACCGCGCTGACGACGCCGGTGTCCGAGATGCTCACCGACGACACCGTGCCCAGCATGCCGCCGTCGATGGTCGAGGAGAGCAGGGCGGACGTGCTGCCGAACTGGGTCAGGCCGTTGAGCTGCCCGTTCGCGCCGAGGTCGAGCGTGATCGGCTCGGAATCGGCCTGGTTGCGCCACTGGATGTCGAGCGGTTGGAACAGCGGGTCCGGGGTGGTCTGGCCATCGCGCGTCGTCAGCTTGAGGCTGCCGTCGGCGTTGAAGCTGACGGTGGCGCTGGCGAGCAGGACCTGCGATCCTTCGGCGCCGTCGGCCGGGGCGGTGATGTCGGTGCCGTTGAACTTGCCGATGTCGGCGGAATTGCCGGTGATCTCGGCTTGCCAGGTGTTCGCGCCGGTCTTGACGAAGTTCATCGTCAGGGTGTGTGCGGTGCCCTGCGAATCGTAGACCTGGATCGAGCGGGCGAACTGCGGCGTCGTCGTGCCGTTCGCCATGCTGCCCGAGACGTAGCCGGTCACTGCCTCGGCCGTGGAATCGAGGTTCGCGCGCAGCTGGATCGACGTCGTCGGCGCTGCAGCGCCGGTCAGCGCGGTCGGACGGATCGGCTGCAGCGAGTCCATGCTGCCGTTGTTGACGTAGTTGCCCGAGGTATCGAGCGGCCACCCCATCAGGTAGTAGCCTGCGGTGTTGCGCAGATAGCCCGAGCTGTCGGTGGTGAACGACCCGGCGCGGGTATAGGCGATCGCGCCGTTCGCGTCGGCGCTGGAGCGCACGACGAAGAAGCCCGAGCCGTCGATGCCGATGTCGGTGAGGCTCGACGAGGCCTGCAGCAGGCCCTGCTTGGAGATCAGCGCCTTGGGCGTCGCCGCGACGCCGCCGGCCGAATAGCTGGAGGTCAGGCTGCCGCCGGTGACGAG
>NZ_ALVC01000174.1:0-14091 GCF_000293195.2 Sphingomonas sp. LH128 | reverse complement strand
CGGCGACAGGTAGAAATCGATCGTGTCGCCCCGCTTGTCGACTGCCCGGTACAGGTAGGTCCACTTGCCCCGCACCTTGACGTAGGTTTCATCCAGGCGCCAGCTCGGATCAAAGCCACGCCGCCAGAACCAGCGCAGCCGCTTCTCCATCTCCGGGGCGTAGCACTGGACCCAGCGATAGATCGTCGTATGGTCGACCGAAATGCCGCGTTCCGCCAGCATTTCCTCAAGGTCGCGATAGCTGATCGGATAGCGACAATACCAGCGCACCGCCCACAGGATCACATCACCCTGGAAATGGCGCCACTTGAAATCCGTCATCGTTCCGTCCGTCCAATCTCCGCCAAGCATGCTCAAGCTTCACGATTTTTGCAACAGAGCCGTCAGCCCAGACATTCGAGGTGAACTCAGTCCTTATAGGATCGACTTCTGCGACAATCTGCTTGCGCGTGAATTCGTCCGCCCCGCCCTTCGTACTCAGAATTACAAGCCCCTTCAGAAATGCCTGAATATCATGGCCATCAACACGTCGCTCGATAGATGTCTGAATAGCTTGGATAATTTCAGGAGATAACTTCGCTTCTTCAAAGGTCTTCATAGCCCTTTAGACTTCGCCCCGCTCATGCGCCCCTTGGACGGCTCCTACAATTGGAGCCTAACATGCGCACCAGCAGCCTCAAGTCATTCAGCGGAAAAATAAAACTCATCATGGTCTATGTGATGATGAGAAACATGAAGTTTGATCGGTCAACAATGATGACGCGGCGGGAGTTTCTACAACTCGCCGTTAGTTTCGCAAATTGCATGTAAAAGTAGAGATAGGTGTAGCGGCTCGCAATGATGATCGCCCGGAACTGCAATATAGGGCGGTTTTCGGCTCGCATTGCGTGAGACGGATCGATGCGGGGAACGCACGCTCCGTGAGACAGAAACCACATTCGGTGCGACCGACGCGCAATGCTGATCCGTTGGCTTACGGACGGCAAAAAGCGGTGGTTAGCGCCCGGGCAGCTTTCCGAGCCGGCATGGTCGAATACCGCCGCCCTCCCTCCGAGGGTCATAACCGTTCGGTTCTGACACTTGAAACAGCAGCTGCCCTAGCGCGGACTGAGCTATGAAGCACCAGGTCCAAACCGGTTCAGAGGCACCTTGAGAAACGCCGTCCCACACTTGTCCGCATCCGGCAGCCGGCCGCCACGTATGTTCACCTGAAGCGCGGCGAGCATCAGGTCGGGTAGTGGGAGCGATGCGTCGCGTTTCTCGCGGGTCGCGACGAACTCGGCTTCGTCGATGCCATCGTGAACATGGATGTTGTCGCGACGCTGATCGGCGACGGTCGAGCGACCAAGTACGTCCCTGCCATCCTTGCCATAGTCATGCCCAACATAGGTTGCGGTTTCGGGTGGCAGATCGAGGATGGCGCGGATCGAGCACCACAGCGAATGAGCATCACCACCCGGGAAGTCCGCTCGGCTTGTGCCACTATCGGGAACCATCAGCGTATCGTGAACGAACGCGGCGTCACCGACGACATAAGTGATCGAGGCAAGCGTATGGCCCGGCGACAGCATGACATGAGCATCGAGCGTGCCGATCCGGAAACGCTCGCCATCCGCAAACAACCGGTCCCACTGGCTGCCGTCGACGGCGAGATCGGGCAGGCAGTAGATGTCCCGCCACAGCTTTTGCACTTCCACGACCTTGTTGCCGATCGCGGTTTTGCCACCGGTCTTGCCGGTGAGGTACGGAACGGCTGAAAAATGATCGGCGTGTGGGTGGGTGTCGAGCACCCATTCGACGGTTAGCCCCTTTTCGCGCACATAGTCGAGGATAAGATCCGCGTTTCGGGTCGCGGTCGCACCAGCGCGCGGGTCAAAATCCAGAACTGGATCGATGATCGCAGCCGTCTTCGTAGTGTCGTCGACGACAACATATTGGAAGCTACCAGTGCGCTCATCATGGAGCGACGCAACGGTCATACCATCGTGCTTATACTCGATCATGTTTTCATCCTCTCGCTCTGTTAGCTTTCTGCCCGCGCCCGCGCGAACAACCGCTCGAAATCACCCGGATCGATCGCGCCCATCACCAGCATGCGTCCGGCAAGAAAGCCCGGGGTGCCGGCCAAGCCGATCGAATAGGCCTCTTGGCCGTTCGCACGCAGGCGCGCCGCGACAGCCTGTGCATGCGAAGCAAGCCACGTCGTTGCGCTCAGCCAGTCACCGCCAGCGCCGATTACGACGTCCCGCAGCATGTCGTCGTCAATCGTACGGTTGTCGGCCATCAGCTGGCGATGGACGACCGGGTAGATGCCCTGTTCGGCACAGCTGAGCGCAACGCTCGCGGCACGTTCAGACGGTGGACCGAAGATCGGCCAATCCTTGTAGATGACCCTAATTTTGCCATCGCGTCGCACGGCCTCTTCCAACGCGGGGAAGGCGTGACGGCAGGCCGGGCAACGATAATCGGTGAAAACGGCAAGCCGCAACGTCGCGTCGGCAGGACCGTGCTCAGGCGAACTGCCGCCTGTCAGGATCAGGTCGGCGGTCGGACCAACGTCACGCCCAATCGGGGCGGTGCGCCGCAGCACCTGTCCGACCGCCCAGCCCCCCACGACTACAGCGCCGAGCCCGACCGCCTGCCTCCGACTGAGTGGCCCCGGCACGCTCAACGCCCTCCGGGCTTGCTGCGCGCCGTGGCGACGAGGCGGCGGAGCGCCGGCAGATCGACCGCGCCGGCCACGACCTGCGAGCCGACGATCAGCGCCGGCGTCCCATTGAACCCGATCGCTTCGGCAATCGCATTGGTGCGTGCGAGCAGCGCATCGATTTCCGCGCCACGCGTCTTCAGGTCACGTTGCAGACGCGGCCAATCCACCTTGGCTTTCACAGCAGCTGCCCTGATACCGGCGCTGTCGAGCCGCGCCGGCGAGGCAAGCAGCGCTCCATGGAAGGCGGCATGCCTGCCCTGCCACTGGCTCGCGACGGCCGCCCGGGACGCCTCACGGGAGGCGGGTCCGAATATTGGCCAATCCCGATACACGATCCGGACCTTCGGGTCGGAGCGAAGCAGCGCGTTCAGCACCGGCTCCATGCGACGGCAATAGGGGCAGTTGTAGTCGAAGAACTCGACAACGGTGACGTCATAGGCGGTGCCGGCCCGCTTGGGGGCTACGGGATCGTCGACGACTGCCTTGCGCGACAAATCAGGCTGCTGCTGCCCGACCGCAGGTGTCATCGGCACGGCGAAAGCAAGCGCGGCTAGAGCGCCGCGAAAGAGAAGGTTGCGGCGGTTCATCGGTGTTTCCTTGCCTTATCAATTCCATCGGCGAGCGCGGCGCGCGACAACTCTCCGAGCTGAAGCTGCACGATCGTGCCATTCGCGGCGACGAAGGCGGTTGCGGGATAGCCGGCGACTTCGAAGGCTCGGGAAAGCCTACGGTCGGGATCAAGCGCGACGTTGCCGGCACCGATGCCTTCGCGGGTAAGGAACTGGGTAACGGTCGCCGGCGCCTCACCCTGATCGGCGAGCAGAATCGGAACCTCTCCACGGCGCGACGCAGCAGCATCGAGCATCGGCAGCTCGCGCCGGCATGGGCCGCACCATGTCGCCCACAGATTGACCACGAAGGGACGACCCCGGAAACGATCAAGCGGGAGCGGAGCGCCGGATGGCGTCGTTAGGGCGAGATGATAGGGAAAGGGGCCGTAGGTCACGGGCGGGATCAGCGCCTGAAGCGTGAACCAGAGGCCGCCAGCTACGGCAAGCGCTGCCCAGCCTATCGCCAGAGCGCGCGTTCGGCCGAGCCGGAACGCCAGCGTTACCGCAGCGCCGGCGAGGCCGGCGACGGCCGAGAAGCCTCCCTGCCATATAGCTAGGATGGAAAGTGGAGCATCGGCGTAGCTCGCCCAATGCGTCGCGACATAGCCGATCCGGGCCGTCACCAGCCCGACGACAATAGCACTGGTCGCGACCATCGACACTCGCGGGAAGCGGAACCGTCCCGCCAGCGCCGTCAAACCGAGGAACACGGCGACGCACAGAACCGCCAATCCGCGATCGACCGCCATCATCAGCGGCCCGATGGCAATTGCGCTGCCCATCACAGAAACGCGCCTGCGCTCTTCCAGAGCATATAGGCTGCGACCACGAAGATCAGCATTGCGAAAACCGTGGTGAGCGTACTGCCCGTGCCCAGACGCTTAGCGATCCGCGTGCCGATCAACCCGCCGATAACTCCACCGCCGATGAAGGCGAAGGCGAGCGGCCAATCCACAAGCCCGGAGAACGCGTAGTTGGCAGCGGTCGTTAGCCCGAACGCGGTGACGGCGATCAGCGACGTGCCGACGGCGTTGAGGATCGGCATGCCCGTCGATCCAATCAGTCCGGGAACGATCAGGAAGCCACCACCGATGCCAAAGAAGCCTGAAAACAGTCCGGTGCCGAGGCCATAACCCAGCACCTTGGGCGCCTTCTCCCGGTTGCATTCTGCACCGGGATTACCAGCGTCACCCCGCCCGCGCAGCATCACAACGCCGACGACGATCATGACGAGCGCGAATAGAAAGAGGAGCTTGCCGCCATCGACGGCCTTGCCCGCGGTGGATCCGAGTAGCGCACCGATGACGCCGGCAGTCGCATACATGCCGCCGCACCGCCATTTTACGGTATGAGCCTTGGCATGACCGATCAGACCGGTCGCGGCATTGGCCGCCACGGCAAACGCGCTCGTACCGATGGCGAGGTGCGCGTCGGGAACGCGCACCAGATACACCATGAGCGGCACGGCGAGGATCGAGCCACCGCCACCGACGAGCCCGAGGGTGAATCCGACCAGGCTGCCGGACAAGGCGCCAAGCAGATACTGGATTGGTTCGAGGATCATGCCGCCTTGCCGATCTCGTGTGGAGCGGCCATCCACTCACGGCCTTTCAGCATGCCCTGCCAGTAGATCGGGGGCAGCATCCGCTCTTTCAGGAACCACGCGGTGCGCGTCGGACGCGTTCCGTCCAGCAGCCAGGATGGGAAGCTGGGCAGCAGCTTTCCGCCATAGCCGAACTCGGCGAGGACGATCTTACCGCGTTCGACCGTGAGCGGGCATGAGCCGTAACCATTATAATCGGCAACGGGGGGTCTGCCGTCGAGCGCGGCCAGCGCGTTGACTGCGACCACGGGCGCCTGGACGCGAGCAGCAGCGGCGGTCTTGGCGTTGCTGGTGCCAGCGGCATCGCCAAGGCCAAAGATGTTTTCAAATCGCTTGTGCCGCAGCGTAGTCTCGTCGACCTCGACGAAGCCGCTCGCAGCCGCAAGCGGGCTATTTGCGACGACCGCATGTGACACCTGAGGTGGCACGACATGGAGCATATCGAACTCACGTTCGATCCGCTCGGAGACGCCGTCCTGCTTGCGCTCGAACGTGGCGACGCGGCGATCGGCGTCGACCGCGACCAGGTTGGACTCAAGCCTGAGATCGATACCGTACTTCTCGACATATTCCATCAGCGCCGGGACGTAGGTCGGGACCCCGAACAGGGCTGCGCCGGCATTATGGAACTCGACGTCGATAGCTGGGAGAACGCCGCTATCCCGCCAGATGTCGCAGGAGAGATACATCGCTTTCTGCGGTGCGCCGGCGCACTTGATCGGCATGGGTGGCTGCGAGAACAGCGCCCGCCCCTGCCGCAATTCCTTGACGAGCTGGTAGGTGTAGGGTGCCAGATCGTAGCGATAGTTGGAGGTGACGCCGTTGCGGCCGAGAGCCTCAGGCAGCCCTTCGATCTTCTCCCACGCCAGGCGCAGCCCGGGCGCGACGACCAGAACGCGATAGGTCAATGTGTCACCGTCTTCGAGCTCGACCGTGTTACGGTCGGGGTCGATGGCAACGGCGGGCAACCGTACCCACTTAACGCCCTTTGGCATTATGTCGGATTCGGCCTTGCGCGTCTGTTCGGGAGTGAAGACGCCGGCCCCCACCATCGTCCAGCCGGGCTGGTAGTAATGGTCGGTCGCCGGATCGACGACCGCGATCGTCACTTTGGCGTTGCGCTTCAGAATGCTGGAAGCGGTCGCGATGCCGGCGGCACCGCCCCCGATGATGACGATGTCGTAGGTCATTGATCAGCCCTTTCGGAACGGCGCTTCAGCGCAGGCGTGAGATCGGCAAGGTCGTACCCGGCTGCCTTTGCTTGGTCGACGATCGTCGCCGGGTCGGCGCGATCGGCCTCGGCCAACGCCCACAAGGTCGCCGCGCGCGTCCCGCTACGGCAGAAGCCGAGCGTCGGCTGTGGCAGCGTGGCTAGCGCCTCCTTCATGCGATCCGCATCGGCGTCAGTCGCCTTGCCCGGTACGATAGGGACATGGGCAAACGCGAGACCGTGGTCGCCTGCCATTCGGGCCATTTCTTCCGCGCTTGGCTGGCCCGCCCCCTCGCCGTCCGGGCGGCTTGAGATGATCGAGCGATATCCTGCCTTCGCGGCAGCGGCGAGGTCGTCTTGCGTCAGCTGGGGGGCGGCAGAGAAGGACGAGGTGATCTGCTTGAAAGCCATGTGATGTCTCCTGTCTGATCAGGCCGAACGGCGGGAAGTGAATGCAAAGCGGTGGACGGCAACGCCGAGGGCCATTGCAGCGATGAAGACCAGTGCCGGCAGAGGCTGGATCGCCAGTGCGGCAATGGCGGGACCTGGGCACAATCCGACGATGCCCCAGCCTATGCCGAACAAGGCCGCACCGCCGATGAGGCGCCGGTCGATCGGCGAGGTGGCGGGCGTGTGGAATTGTTCGGCCGCGATCGGGGTCGAGCGACGCCGCACGACGAACCAGGCTATCGCCATCGGCAGGATCGCGCCTGCCATGACGAACGCCAAGGTCGGGTCCCACGCGCCGGTGACATCGAGGAACGCGCGCACCCGCGCCGGATCGATCATTCCGGAGATGGCAAGGCCGGCGCCGAACAGCGTCCCGCTAGCGAGTGAAATGAGGTTCTGGCGCATCACAGTATCACCCCGGACAGACGCATGATCGTGACCGTGACGACGCCGGTCGCCATGAACGTGACGGTCGCGGCGATGGACCGGGGCGACAGGCGGGACAGGCCGCATACGCCGTGACCACTGGTGCACCCGGACCCAAGCCGCGTTCCGATACCGACGACCAGACCGGCGACGGCAATCAGCGAAAGCGATGCCGGAAAGCTGGCTTTCACGCCCAAACTGGCCGCAGCAATACCCGCGCCCAAGGGCAGACCCGCGGTAAAGAGCAGCGCGAGGGCCCATGGTGGACCTCCATCGGTAAGACCCAAAACTCTTGCGAACATGCCGCTGACACCGGCGATGCGCCCGTTGCCCAGCAGCATGATCGCCGCGGCGACACCGATCATCAGCCCGCCGATGAAGCCTTCGAGCGGCATGGCATGGGGAAAGCCTGGCATCACAGCGCATCCAGCGGAATTTTGAGGTAGCGGGTGCCGTTGGCTTCCGGCTCCGGCAGATGACCACCGCGCATGTTCACCTGGATCGAGGGCAGGATGAGCTTCGGCATCGACAAGGTGGCGTCGCGACTGGTCCGCATCGCGACGAAGTCGTCTTCGCTGACCCCTTCGTGGACATGCACGTTGCCGACACGCTGTGCGCCTACAGTCGTCTCCCAGACATATTGGTCGCGACCCACCGCCTTGTAGTCGTGGCAGAGGAACAGGCGCGTCTCGTCCGGCAGCTGCATGAGCCGGCGGATCGAGCGGAATAGCTGGCGTGCGTCGCCACCAGGGAAGTCTGCCCGCGCGGTGCCGTAATCGGGCATGAAGAGCGTATCGCCGGTGAAGACCGCGTCCCCAATCGCATAGGCCATGTCCGCCGGCGTATGGCCGGGCACGTGCAGCGCAATGGCGTCGATGTTGCCGATGGCAAAGCGGTCGCCGTCCTCGAACAGCCGGTCGAACTCGGAACCGTTGCGCTCAAAATCGGTGCCGGCGTTGAAGATTTTGCCGAACACGTTCTGAACCCGGATGATCTCACGACCGATCGCGAGCTGCCCGCCAAGCGCCTGCTGAAGATAAGGTGCCGCAGACAGGTGATCGGCATGAGCATGGGTTTCCAGCAGCCAATCGACCGTCAGTCCCTGATCCCGCACGTAAGCGATCACTGCGTCCGCCGACGCGGTTTTGGTCCGGCCAGCCGCGGCGTCAAAATCGAGGACGCTGTCGACGATCGCAGCCTTTTTCGTCGCCACGTCCCAAACGACGTAGGTCGCTGTGTTGGTAGGCTCATCAAAGAAGGACTGAACGACCGGCGATCCGGCCGCTTTTGCGCGTCTGATCTGGGCGTTGGCTTCGCTCAAAACCGGGTCCATGACCATCTCCATTTAAACAAACTCATGGTTTATGTAGCTGTGTAAGCGTATTGCGTCAACGGGGTGTTCGTGCCATTTGGGAGGAATGGAAATGATGGAAGCGAACATGCCGCGCTCGCTGCGCATCGGGGATGCAGCCCCGAACTTCACCGCCCGCACCACTCAGGGCGAGATTGCGCTCGATCAGTATCGTGGGCGCTGGATTGTGTTTTTCTCGCACCCTGCTGACTTCACGCCGGTTTGCACGAGCGAGTTTGTGGCCTTGGCTAAAGCGGCCCCTCAATTCGAGGAGCTGGATTGCGTATTGTTGGGGCTGTCGGTCGACAGCCTCTACTCTCATGTCGCCTGGCTTCGCGCGATCCACGACGTTTTTGATGTCGAGGTGCCGTTTCCGGTGATCGAGGATCCGTCGATGGCGGTTGGGTATGCCTACGGCATGCTCGACGAGCAGGCTGGCGATGCCTCAACGGTACGTGCAACCTACTTCATCGATCCCAAAGGCATTATCCGCGCACTCAGCTGGTATCCGATGAATGTCGGGCGCTCGGTCGACGAGATGCTTCGCACGGTCAGGGCGTTGCAGCGTTCGGCCGATGGCGAGGCCTATACGCCCGCTGACTGGCAGCCGGGCGACGACGTGCTCCTGCCTCCCGCTTTGCCGGGGAACGCAGGCGCCGACTGGTTTCACCAGACGAAGGCTGACCGGTGATGGCGATCTACCAGTCCCGCGCGCTTGCCGACGTTGCAGTCGAGAAGCTGCGCGTGTTCGCGCAGCCGCAGCGCCTTATGATCCTGTCCTATCTGCTGGGTGGCGAACGGCAGGTGGCGGACATCGAGGCGGCCACGGGCGTGACCCAACCAGCGCTCAGTCAGCAGCTTGCCGAGCTGCGGCGCGCCGATCTGGTGAAGACCAGGCGTGAGGCGAAGCAGGTTCACTACCGTCTTGCCGACGATGCAGCCGCACTGTGTGTGCGAACCCTGGAGGCGATGTTCGGAGCCGACGATCTGTCGGCTCCCCAAACGGCCCCGGCCCCCCGCCCAGTGCGACCGCGCGAGACGCCGTCCGTGGTTCGACCGCAAAACATCGGTGCGGCCGTTTTTGCGAGAGTTGGCTGATCATTTCGGCTGAAGAAGGAAAAAGCGGATGCGTATGCCAATCATTGCTCTTGCAGGATGCTTGTCACTCATGAGCAGCGTCAGTGCTTCAGCCGGCGTGCCTAGGCAGGCGGTGATACCGGGATATGGCGCGATCACACCCGTCGAAGGTGCTGCGGAACGGCCCGATCGCAAGTTGCGCTATCGCGTGCTGTTCAATGTGACCAAGGCCGCGGCAACGCCGGATAAAATCAATCCATCGCTGGAGAAGGTCGCCCGCTTTTTGAACCTGCTGGGCAACGATGGCGTTCGTCCAGAACAAGGCGATGTCGTCGTGATCGTCCACGGTCCGGCGACGCCCATCGTTACCGAAGATCGCGCCTATGCGACAAAGACGGGAGTAGCTGCGAACCCCAACCTTGCCTTAATTGAGGCGTTGAAAAAGGCGGGTGTATCCGTTCGGGTATGCAGCCAAGCTCTTATCGGAAACGGGATCGACCCCGCTACGGTAGGAAAGAGTGTCGAAACTGACGTGTCTGCGCTGACGACTATGGCGACTTTGCAACTGCGTGGTTGGGCACTGATCCCCGACTGATCACGCCGACACGTTTACTGTTTCGCCGTTCTAGTCCGTAACGCTGCTGGTGTCATAACCGGTCGGTTGTGACACCAGCAGACTACCATAGCTTTCGGCAAGTTTACGGTGCCACAATCCCGCATCAGAAAGCGTCCGCTTCCAGAAGCTCTGAATGCATCGGCTAAGCCGATAGTTGGCGAATTCTGCCGACCGTGCCGAAGTTGGCTCCGCAAGGAAAACGAGCGGTTTTCTCGCGGTCTGACAATGCCGGTCCCGGCAATCCGAAAAGAGCAAGAAAACCCGTTGTGAAAACCAGCGCCATCTTGCACCATGCCGGTAGTCTTTTCTGGCGGGGTACGCATTGCTCATTGGCTATATCCGAGTGTCCAAGTCGGACGGCACGCAAACGCTGGAGCCGCAGCGCGACGCGCTGTTCGCGGCCGGCATTGATCCGTCGCGCATCTATGAGGATATGGCATCGGGTCGCCACGATGCGCGGCCTGGCCTGACCGCCTGCCTGAAGGCGCTTCAGCCGGGCAACACGCTCGTCATCTGGAAGCTGGACCGCCTCGGCCGCGATCTGCGCCATCTGGTGACGACGGCGGAGGATCTCCGGTCGCGCGGGATCGGGTTGAAGGTGCTGGCAGGTGCCGGCGCGCAGATCGACACGACGTCTGCCAATGGCCGTCTCGCTTTCGGCATCTTCGCGGCGTTCGCCGAGTTCGAGCGCGAGTTGATCGCCGAGCGTACCCATGCCGGCCTTGCTGCGGCGCGCGCGCGCGGTCGCATGGGCGGTCGGCCGCGCAAGATGAACCGGGCGACGCTGACGATGGCGATGGCGGCGATGTCCGATCGAGGTGTCGTCGCGGCTGATGTCGCTAAGCGGCTCGGGATCACGACCACGACCCTGTATGTCTATGTCAACGGCGACGGCACCCCCAAGGCGCCGGGGCAGGCGTTGCTCGATGCGGGTCCCACTCGGCAACCGCAAAGCCAGGCTGCATAATGAGCGCGGGCGTCACGGTCCCCATCGAGGCGATCGTGACGCTCCGACGTCGTTTGGCGGCATTGCCGGCAAGGCATCCCGAGCGGCAGCCGCTGATGACATCGACCGCCGAACTCTACGACATCAGCCGCGCTACGCTCTACCGGCTGTTGCGCGGCGAGCGAAGGCCGAAGGACGCACACCGTGCCGATCGTGGCCTGTCGCGCACCATGCCTGCCGGCGAGATCGAATGGTGGTGTGAGGTCGTTGCGGCGATGAAGAGCCGCACGACCAACCGTCAAGGCCGTCGTCTCTCGACGAAGCGTATCCTCGAAATCGTCACCGAACACGGTGTCGAGACCCCCGATCGCGGTCTGGTGAAGCTGCCGGCAGGTCGGTTGGCTGCCTCGACACTCAACCGGCACATGCGGCAACGGGGATACGACACCGAGCGGATGACGCGCGAGCCGGCTGCGGTGCGCTATCAGGCCGAACGCGCCAACATGCTCTGGCATTTCGACATGAGCCCGTCGGATCTCAAGCAGTTGAAGGCCCCGACCTGGATCGATCCCGATCGTAATGGCGCGCCTACGTTGATGCTGTTCTCGGTGGTCGATGACCGGTCGGGCGTCGTCTACCAGGAATATGCGCTCGTCTATGGGGAGGATGCCGAGGCGGCGCTGCGCTTCCTGTTCCGTGCGATGGCACCAAAGGAGGACAATCCGTTTGGAGGTATTCCGGAGAACATCCAGCTCGATGGCGGCCCGGTCGGCAAATCGAGCGTGTTCAAGGGGGTCATGGAATGTCTCGGGATTACCGTCACTCCGCACATGCCAGCAGGGTCGGACGGACGCCGCACGACCGCGCGCGCCAAGGGGAAAGTCGAGCGCCCGTTCCGCACTGTCAAGGAAGCGCACGAGACGCTGTACCACTTTCACGAACCCGCCAGCGAGGAGGAGGCCAATCGCTGGCTGGCGCGCTACATCGCCACCTACAACAGCGGCGACCATCGTCGCGAGCCGCATTCTCGGATCGACGACTGGCTCGGCCACCTGCCCGATGGCGGCATTTGCGCCATGTGCAGTTGGGAGCGCTATTGCGCATTCGCGCGCGAGCCAGAGCGCCGCAAGGTCGGCCTCGACTGCCGGCTGACCGTCGCCGGCGTTACCTATGAGGTCACGTCCGAAGTGGCCGGCGAAACGGTTGTCGTCTGGTGGGGGCTGTTCGACCAGGAGCTATGGGTCGAGCATGGCGATGACCGATACGGCCCGTTCGATCCGGTCGGAGGGCCGGTGCCGCTGCATCGCTATCGCAAGCATCGCAAGAGCCGGCGCGAGGTCCGCGCGGATCGCGTCGATGCGCTGGCGACGAAGATCGGAATCCCTCGCTCGGTCTTGACGGGCGAGGACGACATCGTGGTGATCGGTCGCAAGCCCACCGATGGGATCGCACCTGTGCCGGCCCGGCCATTCGCCGATCCAGATCCGTTCGCCGAACTCACCTTCGCCACGCCGCTCAAGGCACGCTTCGCCATATCCGAGGAACTGCGCCTGCCGCTTGGCGGCCTTTGCGAAGAGGACCGCGCCTTCATCGACGCGTTGCTCGCGCGCACGCTGTCCCGGCCCGAAGTGATGGATGAAATCCGCAGGCGATTCCCGCCCGGCCACAGACGGAGCGGCTGATGCAGACCGAGGTGATGCGCTATTACGGGCTGGCCCGGCCCCCGGTCGATCTCGGCTTCTTCGAGACCGAGCATCATGCCCAGCTTACCCATGATCTGAAGACCGCGATCACAGGTGGTCGCCTGATCGCGCTTACGGCCACCATCGGCTCGGGCAAGACCGTGCTGACGCGGCGACTGCGCGAAGAACTAGAGCGCGAGGGCCGTGTGATCGTCTCGCGCGCGCTCAGCCTGGAAAAGGCCAAGATATCGGTGCCGCTGCTGGTTGCAGCGCTGTTCTATGATCTTTCGTCTGAGAAGACCGTCTCGATCCCAAGCCAATCGGAACGGCGCGAACGCGATTTGCAGGAGCTGTTTCGCAAGGCCAAGCGACCGGTCGCGCTGTTCGTCGACGACGCCCACGACCTCCACCCAAAGACGCTGACCGCGCTCAAGCGCCTCGTTGAGCTTGTCACCGAGGGCGGCGGTCAACTGGCCGTGATCCTCGTCGGCCATCCGAAGCTGCGCAACGACCTGAAACGCCCGCTGATGGAGGAAATCGGCGACCGGACGACCGTGTTCGAGTTTGGCGGCCTGCGCGATCGGCAGCGCGACTATATCGACTGGGCGCTGCGCACCGCACTGTCGCCGGGGATAGAACCCGATGCCGTGCTGACCGAAGACGCCGCGATCCTGCTCGCCGCCAAGCTTAAGACACCGCTCCAGATCGGCCGCCATCTCGTGCGCGCGTTCGAAGCCGGGTTCGAGGCCAGCGTGAAACCGATCGATGCCGCTACCGTAGAGGGTGTGCTGTCACGCCAGATTGACGACCTCGAACCCCAGCTTACCCGCCACGGCTACGATACGAAGAGCCTGGCGGACCAGTTCGACGCCAAGCCGGCGGAGATACGGCAACTGCTCCGGGGCGGGCTTGATCCGGCTCGTGCGCGCGAGCTGACCGACGATATGCGCGCGGCAGGATTACCGCTTTGACCGCCGTGTCCGCGATCCCGCGCCGCTCGGTGAACATCTCGCGTCCGTCGCATCGAATGTGATTTGCGTCTCACCGAACGTGCGCCGGCTGATCGCCAGCGTCTCACATAATTCAAGCGCGAAAGCCCCCTCTATTGCAGTTCCGGGCGATCATCATTGCGAGCCGCTACAGATAGGGGTCATCTCGCCTGCGGCGAGACCGGGCTCTAGTCGCCTACGGCTCCCGGAGCCCCTGCGGGTCTCCGCCCTTCGGGCTGCGATCCCTTGCCCGGGCGCCCTGCCCTCGTCGTCATCCGGCCTGCAACGGGCCTGAGAGGCCCTGCGTCGCGCGGGCGCACCCCTTCCCTCCACTCCAGCCCCCCACGGCGCTCCTGACCCACGCACAGCGCCAGTAGCCTGCGGCTGTTGTCGTCCCCTTCGGGGCCGGTTCTCTTGGCC
>NZ_ALVC01000173.1:0-29002 GCF_000293195.2 Sphingomonas sp. LH128 | reverse complement strand
CCCCCCCCTCCCCCCCCGACTGCGTCGGCGGTCCCCCTCCCCATCGCTGCGCGACAGGGAGGACTTGCGGTACTTCCCTTCCCCCTCACTCCCCTGTAGGGCGCGGCCCATGGCACTCGCACCGATCCTCAGCTGGGAAAATCTCGGCCTCGTCCAGGGCAATGGCTGGCTCTTTCAGGGCCTCGACATCAACGTGGGGCCGCGCGACCGGCTGGCGCTGATCGGCCGCAACGGCGCCGGGAAAACCACGCTGCTCAAGCTGCTGGCGGGCATCGTCGATGCCGACAAGGGCACTCGCTCGGTGCAACCGGGCACGCGCGTCGTCACGCTGGAGCAGGACCCGTTCTTCACCGGCTACGCCACCCTGCTCGACTTCGCGATCCATGGCGACGACGCCCCCGCGCAGCACGAGGTCGAGGCGATCGCCGACCAGCTCGGCATCGACCTTTCGCGCGAGGCCGCCAGCGCATCGGGCGGTGAGCGCCGCCGCGCCGCGCTGTGCCGCGCGCTGGCGATGGAACCCGACCTGCTGCTGCTCGACGAGCCGACCAACCACCTCGACCTTGCCGCGATCGACTGGCTGGAATCGTGGCTGCAGCGCTACAACGGCGCCTTCGTGGTCATCAGCCACGACCGCACTTTCCTCACCCGCCTGACCAACGCGACGCTGTGGCTCGACCGCGGCGGCCTGCGCCGCAAGGACATCGGCTTCGGCGGCTACGAGGCGTGGGAAGAGGAAGTCTACGCCGAGGAAGCGCGCGCCGCGCAGAAGCTCGACGCCAAGCTCAAGATCGAGGCGCACTGGCTGGAACGCGGCGTCACCGCGCGCCGCAAGCGCAACCAGGGTCGTCTGGCCAAGCTGTGGGAAATGCGCGCCACCCGCGCCGCGATGGTCGGCCCGCAGGGCGCGGCCAAGCTGGAAGTCGTCGCCAACGACAGCAAGACCAAGTCGGTGATCGTCGCCGACAAGGTGACCAAGGCCTTCGGAGACCGCACGGTCATCAAGGACTTCTCCCTGCGCATCCAGCGCGGCGACCGCATCGGCATCGTCGGCGCCAACGGCTCGGGCAAGACCACGCTGCTCAAGCTGCTGATGGGCGAGATGCAGCCCGATTCCGGTACGATCACGCAGGCCGCCAGCATGGAGCCCACCGTGATCGACCAGCAGCGCAGCCGCATGGAGCCGGAAATGCGCATCCGCGACGTGCTGGCCGAAGGCAGCGACTGGATCGACGTGCGCGGCGTGCGCAAGCATATCCAGGGCTATCTCAAGGACTTCCTGTTCGATCCGGGTCTGGTCGAGGCCAAGGTCGGTACCCTATCGGGCGGCGAGCGTTCGCGCCTGCTGTTCGCGCGCGAATTTGCCACCACCTCCAGCCTGCTGGTGCTCGACGAGCCGACCAACGATCTCGATCTGGAAACGCTCGACCTGCTGCAGGAAGTGATCTCGGACTACGACGGCACCGTGCTGATCGTCAGCCACGACCGCGACTTCCTCGACCGCACGGTGAACATCACGCTGGGCCTCGACGGCTCGGGCCACATCGACGTGATCGCGGGCGGCTATGCCGACTGGGAAGCCAAGCGCCGCGAGCGCACCGTGGGCGCGGCGAAGAAGACCAAGGCGGAAACCGCAGCCGCCGCACCGCAGATGCCCGCCAAGAAGGCCAAGCTGTCCTACAAGGACCAGCGCGACTACGAACTGCTGCCCAAGCGGATCGAGGAACTGGAAGGCCTGATCGCGCGCGACGAGACGGCGCTGTCCGACCCGGCGCTCTATACGCGCGACCCGAAGAAGTTCGCCGCACTGACCGACGCCATCGCCAAGGCACGGACTGAAAAGGATACGGCGGAGGAGCGCTGGCTGGAACTGGCGGAGCAGGTCGAGGGCTGAAACCCACCCCCAACCCCTCCCGCAAGCGGGAGGGGAGGCAATGGAACGCCCCTCCCGCGAGCGGGAGGGGAGCGAGACTTGGCGATTTATCGCCTAGTCGCAGCGGGGTGGGCATACCGTGCGCAACGCCCCCTTGCCAAACCCCGCCAATCGGTCGATAGCCCTCTCAAACCAAATCGGTTACAGAGGCTCCGCATGATAAACCGCATCCGCGACATCCGCCGCCAGAAGAACATGACGCTGGCCGACGTGGCGCTGGCCTGCGATCCGCCGACCACCGCGCAGACCATCGGTCGCCTCGAAACCGGCATGCGCAACCTGTCGCTGGTATGGATGAACCGCATCGCCGCCGCGCTGCAGGTGGAGCCGGAAACCCTGCTGCGCTCCGAAGGCGCCGAGCCCGCCCGCCTAGTCGCCACGCTGGGCACCAAAGGCGCCGAGGCGCTGAAGAAGCCCGTCGATGCCGTGCTGCCCAACGATCTCTCCGCCGACGCGCCGTGGGTGGTCGTTTCCGTAGACGCCGCCGTCGGCGAATACCGCGAGGGCGACCAGCTGTGGCTGCGCCAGCACCGTCCGGAAGAGGCCACCGACCTGCTCAACCGCGACGTCCTCGCGCCCATGCCGGGCGGACGCTTCGCGTTCGGTCGGCTTACCGAGGGTAGTGCACAGACCGTCACCCTCCTGCCGCCCGCCGCTGGCAAAAGCCCGGTCGCGGTGGAACAACCCGCCTGGCTCGCGGTTGCCGAAATGCTGGTCCGCAAGCTCTGACCCTCGGCCGCCACGGGAAATCCATGCACGTCCTGTCCATCGCCACGCTGTTTCCCAACCCGGTGAAGCCCTCGTTCGGCGTTTTCGTCGGCAACCAGATGCGCGCGGTCGTCGCCAGCGGTCAGGTGGAACTGACGATGGTGAGCCCCATCGGCATCCCGCCCTGGCCACTCTCCACGCGCGAGCCCTACGCGCGGCTGAAGGATATTCCGGAGGTGAGCGACGCGGTGGGCCTCAAGGTCCACTACCCCAAGTTCACCACGTTCCCGAAAGTCGGCGGCGACACCAATCCGGGGCGCATCGCCCGTGCCGGGTTGCCGCTGGTGCGCAAATTGCACAAGGAGAAGCCCTTCGACCTCGTCGATGCGCAGTTCTTCTTCCCGGACGGCCCGGCCGCGGCGATCGTCGCGCGTGAACTGGGCATTCCGCTGACAATCAAGTCGCGCGGGGCGGACATCCATTTCTGGGGCCAGCGCCCGCATGCCCTGAAGCAGATGCTGGAGGCGGCGCACCAGTCCGCCGGGCTGCTCGCGGTCAGTCAGGCGCTGCGCGAGGACATGATCCAGCTCGGCATGCCCGCCGACCGGATCGACATCCACTACACCGGCCTCGACCGCGAAAAGTTCCATCCGATCGAGCGCGGCGCCGCTCGCGCCCTCGTCTCAGCGATGCCGAATCTCGGCATCTGGTCCGAAGGTCCGCTGCTGGTGACGCCCGGTGCGCTGATCCCGCGCAAGGGTCAGGCGCTGGTGATCGAGGCGCTGTGCCGCCTGCCCGAAGCCCGCCTTGCGCTGGCCGGTAGCGGCGAGGACGAGGCACGGCTGAAAGCCCTCGCCCAGCGCCTCGGCGTGGCCGAGCGCGTGCAGTTCCTCGGCCTCGTCGATCACGAACTGCTGCCGCACGTCCTGTGCGCGGCGGACGTGCTGGTACTGCCCTCCGCCAGCGAGGGACTGGCGAACGTGTGGGTGGAGGGCCTCGCCTGCGGCACCCCGATCGTCATTCCCGACATCGGCGGCGCGCGCGAGATTGTCAGCGACGCCAGCGCCGGACGCATCGTCGAACGCACCCCCGACGCCATCGCGGCAGCGGTGGAGGACATCCTCGCCGATCCGCCGACACAGGCGCAAGTAGCCGAACACGTCAGCCGCTTCTCGTGGGGCGTCAATGCCGAGAACATCGTGCACTTCTGGAAGGGCGTGCTGGGGCAGGACGAACCCGCCCCGGAGCTTGAGGAAACCGCCTGACTTTTGCTTCGTCATTGCGAGCGCAGCGAAGCAATGACGGATTTCAGAGCGACGAGCCGCCGTCCAGCACGAACTCCGCGCCGGTGGCGAAGGCGCTCTCGTCGCTGGCGAGGTAGAGGCACAGCGCCGCCACTTCCTCCGGCTTGCCGAGACGGCCGATCGGGTGGCCCGCGACCCATTCGGCGTAGAGCTTTTCGGGCTGGTCGGATTGCGCCAGCACTTTGTCGAGGATCGGCGTGTGGATCACGCCGGGATGCACCGAATTGCAGCGGATGCCGTACTTCTCGTGCGCGTAGTGCAGCGCGATCGACTTGGTCATGTGAGTGACGCCCGCCTTCGCGGCGTTATAGGCGGCCAGATAGTCCCGAGCACGGATGCTCGCCATCGAGGCGATGTTGATGACCGAACCGCCGGTGCGCTTCATCAGCGGAACGACATGCTTGCAGCCAAGGAACGGCCCGGCAAGATCCACGTCGAGTTCATGGCGGAAAGCGTCCAGAGTCAGCGCCTCCACCGAGCCGACGGTGGTGATCCCGGCGCAGTTCACAAGCACGTCGAGGCGGCCATGCAGTTCGTCCGCCCGAGCGAAGGCGGTGATCCACTGATCTTCCTGCGTCACGTCGAGAGGGACGAAATGCGCCGCCGCGCCAAGGTCTGCGGCCAGCCGCTCGCCCGCAGCCGCGTCGATATCGGCGACCAGCACCGCTGCGCCCTCGGCCATGTAACGGCGCACGATCGCCTCGCCCAGCCCCGAGGCGGCGCCGGTGACCAGCGCCACTTTGCTTTCGATCCGTCCCGTCATGCCGCTCTCTCCGTTTTTCTTCGGCCACGGACTTGGCCCGCGGCGTCGCTCTCGGCCACCTGTGCAAAGTGAGAGCGGCGCTTCGCCCGGGGCGCCCCTAGCCTTCGCGGCACAACGAAGAGAGGACAATTCCATGCGCATCATCGTGGCCGGCTGGCTGCGCTATGCAGGCGACGAGAGCACCTGCGCCGAGATCATCACCACGGGCCGCGACCACATCCTCGCCGCGCGCGAGGAGAAGGGTTGCCTCGCCTATACCTGGGCGGTCGATCCGATCGATCCCGGCGTGATCCAGGTCTACGAGGAATGGGAGAGCGAGAAAGACCTCCTCCAGCACTTCGCCGACCCGCCTTACGCCGACATGCGCGCGCATCTGGAGCAGTGGGAGATCACCGGGTTCGGCGTGCAGCTTTACGGCGCGGGCGTACCGGAGGCGGTCTATGCGGATGACGGCTGGCCGCGGAAGGAGATTTTCGGGGTAAAGCTGGAAGGCTGACACCGGGCAAATGTGCGTCGTCCCGGACTTGATCCGGGACCGCTGGCCGTGAACCACCGAACCATCGGCAGGGTGCTTCGCGGCGAGCACGCATCTAAAGACAGCCAGCGGCCCCGGATCAAGTCCGGGACGACGTCACCCCTCGATCGGGATCAGGAAATCCATCGTGTAGCGCTTGGCCTTCCAGCCCTCGGGCGTGCGCACGACGTCGAAGTAGTAGCGCCCGTTGACGGTGATCCCGCCGCCCGCCTTGTACTTGCCCATGCCGATCACATAGGCGCGGATCGACGCGGTATCGCCGTCGTAGGCGGTGATCGCGAAGTTCGTCAGGTAATGCGCGTGGGCCGCCATGGCCGCGAAGGTGTCCTCGAAGAACTTGCGGATCTCGCCGTGTCCATTGAGGCTGGGAAAACCGATGCCCGACAGGTCGAACACCGCGTCCTCCACGAAGACGGCGCAGATGCCGTCAAGGTCATGCAGGCTGTCGACGGCATGGGCATAGGACACAAGCAGGTCCTGGATCGCCAGACGATCCTCGATGGGGCAGGCTGTCATTGAAGCAAGATCCTCTCTTATTGCGTCGTTACGGGAAAGCCGGGGCGGATCGGGTCGGAGCCGTCCCAGCCTTGCGCAGCGCCGGCGATGCGGGCGAAGAATTCGCCCTGCAGCGGGTTTTCCTCGATCAGCTCGATCATGCAGCCGAGCGTCGCCGAGGTGTCGATGTAGGAAAAGCGAAAGCCGCCGAAGCTGCCATCCACCGCCGTCACGAAGCCCTGCTGCGCATAGCGCGCATGCACCGCATCGTAATCATCGGTGTAGATCGCGAGGTGGTGGAAGCCGCCCTGCCCCTTCGCCACCGTATCGCGGTAGGCGGAAGGGTTGTCGCAATGCTGCTGGATCAGCTCGATCTGCACGCCACCGGACTGCGCGATCGCCACCGAGAAATCCAGACCCGAGGCAGGCCGCCCGCAATAGGAATATTCCTCCAGCACCACATGCGGCACGGTGAGGAACGGCCCGATTCCGGTGGTACGCACCCAGTCCATACAGGCGACCTCAAGGTCCTCGACCATGAAGGCCACCTGCATGACGTGGGAGCCCGGAACGCCGGGCGCGACCATTATTCCGGCGCGCCCTTCACGTAATCGTTGAGCAGTTCGTGGAAGCGTTGGATGCGCTTTTCCTGACCCGGCAGGATGCAGCCCTTGAACCCGCGCGAGTTCAGGCCCTGTTGCTGGCTGGTGCCGATCGACAGGTCCTGATCCGCCACGTAGCCCACCGAAACGCCGTCGCCGTAGACCGAATGGCGCGCCACCGCGTCATGCTGCAGCGGCAACATGCCGAGAGGAGTGAAGACCTCCTTCATGCCCTCGACCGGCGGATAGAGGCACCAGTGCTGGAAGACGCACTTTTCCGGGTCGGTCGGGTGCGGCTCGGTGCGCAGGACCTGCAACTGCTCGGGGCTCATGGTGAGCGTCAGGTTGGGGAACAGAGTACAGTGGAAATAGTCCACCAGCTGCTGGTCGCTCATGTTGTCGTAATTGGTGTAGCCCCGGCCCGGACCGAGGCGGCGCTTCGCCTCGATGATCGCTTCGCGCAGATCACCCGTGCGGCCGTTGTATTCCTCGGGATCGATGCCCCACGCCCGCGCTGCCTCGCCCAGCGGAGCGGGCACTTCGGAGGTGTGGTAATCGACGCGGGTGGTCGCCTGATGGCCCTTCATCCACATCGAGTTGTGGCCCGAGGGGTACATCTCGAACAGGGTGTCGGGCAGGCCGTCGTTGATGAAGGTCGCCAGTTCGGGGTGGATGGTCGGGAGGTGGTAGCTCTCGTTGAAGTTGTCGCGGATGATCTTCCAGTTGAAGTCCGCATCGGCCGAGACGTTGAGCACCCGCACCCAGTTCTCGATTCCGTAGCCCTTCAGGCGCTCGGGGAACGGATCAAGCCATTCGTGCAAGGGGGCGACGTCGTCGTCCATGCACCAGAACACGAACGGGCCCCATGTCTCGCAGCGCAGTTCGGAAAGGTGGACCTTACCGCAGGGCGTGCCGCCTTCGAAATCGTCGGGGTCCTGCACTTTGGCGAGGGTGCCGTCGAGGTCGAAGGTCCAGTTGTGATAGCCGCAGACGATGCGCGGCACGCTGGCCATCTCGCCCAGCACGAGCCGGTTACCCCGGTGCGGGCAGGAGTTGTAGAACGCCTTGATCGAGTCGTCTTCCTGCTTGACCATGATGACGGACTCTTTGGCGAAGTTGTGGCGGATGATGTCACCCGGCTCCTCCAGTTCGGCGAGGAGCCCGCCAAGGTGCCAGACCTTGGGCCACAGGTTCTTCATCTCGCCGTCCATCCACTCCTTGGTGGTGTAGCGGTCGGCGGTGATGGTGTCGCCGCGCACCGGCGGATCGAATTCCTGCGAGTAGCGGGAAACCTTGGTCTGGATGTTCATGGCTTCAGGTATCCTGTGATTATCGCTGTTATCGTTGGCTGGGATCGTCGCCCCGGCGGCCGCCGCGCGGCGCTCCTGGATTGGCGGCGAAGAAGTCGAGGGTGCCGGGATCGTCCTTGACCCAGTCGGTCACCAGCATGCGGGTGACGATGCGCCATTCGCCATCGCGGCAGGCATAGGTGTCGAGGTAGCGGCCCGATATGAACAGGTCGCGCACGCCCCCGTCCTCGCTCGAAACCGAGTGCCAGGCCTGGAAGTACCACTCGCCGGTGGCGCCATCCCCGTCGACGGCGATGCGCGACTGGCCGAGCAGGTGGTGCGTGGCGTTCATGTCGGCGAGGAAGCCTTGCGCGAAGGCTACGAATTCGTCGGCGCTGCCCTTCATCAGGCCGCAGTCGACGACGGCGTCGTCATGGAAGGCGCTGCGCTGCAGTTCGGGCTCCAGCCGGTCGAGCCCGCGCATATAGCGCGCCGCCGCATCGGCGATGTCGCGCCGCGCGGCCAAGTCACGGACCTCAGCCTCGAGGTCGAAGCGGGTGGTCGTCAGAGTGTCCAAGAGGCAGGACTCCGGACAGATTGCTCGCGTGCGCTGGGCATGGCCTTTCACTCTCCCGTTCCCGGACAGGGCGCGTCTGTTTTCTTGCGCGCCTCTGGCCTTGAGTGCGGCCGGCGATAAATAAACCGGCTCAACTGCCGGTTTTTATGCTACGCTCCGGCGCATCTGCTAACCTGCGACTTAGGATAGGTTCGGGCGAACCCGCTGATAGCGCAGGGAAACAAAGGGATACGGGGGAAGGACGATGAAGGCCGAGGCACTGCAGGACCGGATGCTCAACGCGCTCATGCCCGAACTGCATGCCCGCCTGCCGGAGAATGGCGTCCCCGAAAAGTGGCAACAACGCAAGAGCGCGATGATGCGCGAGCGGCTGGTTTCCGGAGCGATCGACTGCCTCGTGGAGAGCGGCTACCCCGGCCTTACCACCGCCGCGGTGGCGAGCGCCAGCGAGGTGTCGCGCGGGACGATGCACCATCACTTCCAGACCAGAATGGAACTCGTGTCCGCCGTCGTCGATCAGGTCGTCTACCACCGGATGCGCACGTTCCTCGCCGACTACTTCGACGCGGTTTCGCGCCGCACCGACGAGCCGATGATCGAACTGGCCTGCGATGCCCACTGGCGCTCGGTCCAGACGCGGGACTATGCGGCATGGCTCGAACTGGCCGTCGCGGCCCGCACCGACGCGGAACTGGCGGCGATCTTCGAACCCGCCGCGCGCCGCTACGACGCCATCTGGGCAAGCGAGATGATCGAGGCCTTCCCACAATGGCGGGAGGACTGGGACAACCTGAAACTCGCGCACGACTTCACCAGCGCGGTGCATGCCGGGATGCTCCTGCACAAGCCGATCTTCGACGACACGCGGGTCGACCGCCTGCGCCGCTTCGCCGCACGCACGATGCAGAAGCTGAGTGAGGATGCGGCGGGGGCTTCGACAAGCTCAGCCTGAGCGGGATCGGGAACAGAGCCCTACCTCCGCTCACCCTGAGCTTGTCGAAGGGGCGCTGCACCCGCGCTTCTCTCAAAAGTCACAGGTGTCGCTGCGGCGATCCCTCTTCCAGACTTGCTCCCGATAACGAATCCCGAAAACCGGGCATCGAAGGAAAGGATATCCCGATGGCGACAGTGGCAATCACCGGAGCAGCGCGCGGCATCGCGTTCGAACTCGTCAAGCAGCATGCCGAGCGCGGCGACCGGGTCTATGCCCTCGCCCGCGATCCCTCGGGCGCGGCCGCGCTCAACGAACTGGCAGCCTCTTCGGACGGCAGGATCACGGTCCACGCGATGGACGTGGGCGACAATGCCTCGGTCGCCTCGGGCGCCGCGGATACCGGCAGCGAACCGGTCGACGTGCTGTACAATGTCGCCGGCGTCACCGGTAAGGCGGAACCGCAGTTCGACGGGATCGACTGGGACGACTTCGACAATTCGATCGAGATCATGCTGAAAGGCCCGCTGCGCGTGCTCAGCGCCTTCCTGCCGCGCCTGCACGAAGGTTCGAAGGTCATCAACTTCTCCAGCCAGCTCGGCGCATCGACCTGGCCTTACGGGGGCTACTGGCCTTACGCAGCGGTCAAGGCGGGCCTGAACCGCATGATGCGCTCGGTCGCGTTCGACCTGAAGGATCGCGGCATCGTGGTCGGCGTCATCCACCCCGGCTACGTCGCCACCGACATGAGCGGCCCCGGCGCCGACATCTCCCCGCAGGAAAGCGCGTCCTCGATCATGGCCCTGACCGACGGGTGGGCGATCGAGGAGACCGGCGAATTCTACAAGTGGAACGGCGAAAAGCACGCCTGGTAAGGAGACTTCGACCATGGCGTTCACCGGACCGCTGGAGGACCGCATCCTCATCCGCGAATTGCTCGATACTTATGCCCACGCGGTGATGACCCGCGATGCCGAGACATGGGCCTCGACCTGGGCGGAGGATTCGTACTGGGCCTTGCCCGAATTTCCCGACCTTGGCGGCTTCACCGGCAAGGAAACGATCGTTTCCGCATGGGTGGAATCGATGAAGAACTACGGCCTCGGTGGAAACGCTGCGAAGCCGATGGTCTACGTCGCCCACCCCGGCGAGATCCGCGTCAACGGCGACCGGGCCTCGGCGATCTCCTACACCTCCGAGATCTTCGAGGACCCGGCCTCGGGCAAGACCATGCGCCTTCGCGGCCGCTACGTGGACGAACTTGCGAAAGCGGACGGCCAGTGGCGCTTCACCCGCCGCGAATACACGACCTTCGACGCGCGCGAGGATTGATGCCCCGTCGTCCCGGGGCCAAGCCCGGGACGACGACGGCTTCACAACCCGAGCTGCTCGAACATCTTGCGAGTCATCGCGCTCATGTGAGCCATGACTTGCGCAATGGTGCCCTGCACTTCCGCGAAGCGCAGCGGCTTGACCCGCTCGACCAGCACTTCCTCGGGCGTCGGCTGCTGCGCGAAAAGCGCCATGACCTCGTCGGCGAAATCCCCGAGCGGCTGGTAGCCTTCGCGCGTGCTCTGGCCGGGGGTGAGGTCGGTCTGCACGGCGGGAGGAGCAAGTTCGATCACCTCGACGCTACCACGCAGCATCTCGCGAAGCGACATCGTGTAGCTGTGGATCGCAGCCTTGGTCGCATTGTAGGTCGGCGTGCCCGGCAGCGGCACGAAGGCGAGGCCCGACGTGACGTTGACGATCGTCCCGTCGCCCTTGGCCACGAGATGATCCACCAGCGCGTCGATCAGCCGGATCGGGCCGAGCAGGTTGGTGGTGATCGTCGCCTCGGCGTCCGACAGGTCGCGCGCGCGGTCCAGTCGCTCGTACCGCATGATGCCGGCATTGTTGACCAGCACGTTGAGCGCCGGGAACTTCTCCAGCACTTCTGCGGCGAAGGCGGCGACGCCTTCTGCGCTTTCCACGTCGAGCCTGATCGCATGCATGTTCTCGCGGCCCGCACTGGCGGCTTCCAGGGCGTCTAGGCGGCGCCCGGCGACGATCACGGTGTTACCCGCGTCGTGGAAGCGCTGCGCCAGCGCCTCGCCGATGCCCGAGCCGCCGCCGGTGATGAGGATGGTGTTTCCGGTGGTCTTCATGGGGACACTCCTTGGTTGACGCCTCCGATCTAGCACTCCACATTCTATCGGAAAGAAGGCACCCAAAAGATTTATACTTACCCGAAAGAGAGTGACCCAATGGCCGCCCGTCCCGCCCCCGACAAGAACTGTGAGCACATCGACCCGCGCGTGGAAGCGCTCGTCACCGAGCTGATCGGGCGTGTGGCGGACAAGTGGACGATGATCCTGCTCGAAGTGCTCGAGGAAAACGGCGTGCAGCGCTTCACCCAACTGGCCCGCGCCGTGCCCGACATCAGCCAGAAGATGCTGACCCAGACGCTGCGCCGCATGGAGCGGGACGGGATGCTGACGCGCACCGTCCATCCCGTAGTCCCGCCGCGAGTGGACTATGCCCTAACCCCGCTGGGCGAGACGCTGTCCGAGGCGTTCTGCGGCGTATGGATGTGGGCGGAAGCGAACCTCGAGCGCGTCGAACGCGCGCGAGAGGAATTCGACGCACGTTAATTCAGGAGGCTGCGCAGCAGTTCCATCGCGCTGCGCCGGGCCAGTCGCTCCGGGACGTAGACGACCGGGACGGCCTTTCCCTCGATCAGTTCGGCGACGTCGATGGTTTCCTTGAGCGCGATGCCGCAGCGGTCATGCGCGCGCCAGCGGACCTGTCCCTTGATCACCTGATCGCCGACGACAAGCTCTACCGCGACGCCGCGTGCAGGAGGCGCATCGACCAGCGCCAGCACACCGCGCGAGGAGGCATTCGCCAGCGTCGCCTCGGCAACGCGGCTACCGATGCGGATGTTGGCCTTGATGGCCAGCATCGTGCGCGTTTCCATCCGCTGACGGTGAATGAACATGCCCGCTCCCTGCAAAGAACCGGGTCCGAGTATACGGGATGAATGCCTAAAACGGAGTTAAATCGCCTTTAACATCCCGGCCCGCCTTCACGGCGGGCCGGGAGCGTGGATCACGCCGCCTTCTTCTTAAGGCGCCAGGCATGCAGCAGCGGCTCGGTATAGCCGCTCGGCTGCTCGACGCCCTTGAACACGAGGTCGCAGGCCGCCTGGAAGGCCATGCTGGTGTCCCAGTTGCCCGCCATCGGTTCATAGAGCGAATCGCCCGCATTCTGCGCATCGACCTTGGCGGCCATGCGCTTGAGCGATTCCATGACCTGCTCCTTCGAGCAGACACCGTGCAGCAGCCAGTTCGCCATGTGCTGGCTGGAGATGCGCAGCGTCGCGCGGTCCTCCATCAGCCCGACATCGTTGATGTCCGGCACCTTGGAGCAGCCGACGCCCTGGTCGATCCAGCGCACGACATAGCCGAGCAACCCTTGCGCATTGTTGTCGAGTTCCTCGCGAACCTCTTCCTCGGACCAGTTGGTGCCTTCGGCCAGCGGCACCAACAGTAGCAGGTCGAGCCCGGGAATGTCCTCATTGGCGATGCCTTCGCGCAGGCCAAAGACATCGACCTGGTGATAATGCATCGCGTGGAGTGTCGCAGCGGTCGGCGACGGCACCCAGGCAGTGTTAGCGCCGGTCTTCGGGTGGCCGATCTTCTGCTCCATCATGTCGCGCATCATGTCGGGCGCCGCCCACATCCCCTTGCCGATCTGCGCCACGCCCGAAAGACCATGGCGCAGGCCGATGGCGACGTTGCGCTTCTCGTAGGCCGCGATCCACGCCGAGCCCTTGATCGCGGCCTTGCGGATCATCGGACCCGCATGCATCGAGGTGTGAATCTCGTCGCCGGTGCGGTCGAGGAAGCCGGTGTTGATGAAAACGATACGGTCCTTCACCGCCTCGATGCAGGCCCCAAGGTTGGCCGAAGTACGGCGCTCCTCGTCCATTACGCCGACCTTGATGGTGTAGCGCGAGAGGCCCAGCAGGTCCTCCACCGCATCGAACAACGCGTTGGTGAAGGCGCACTCCTCAGGCCCATGCATCTTGGGCTTGACGATGTAGATGCTGCCCTCGCGGCTGTTGCCGTACTTCGTGAGGCCCCGAACGTCCTGCGTCGAGATCGCGCTGGTGATCACCGCGTCCATGACACCCTCGGGAATTTCCGAGCCATCGGGCAGCAGAATCGCCGGGTTGGTCATGAGGTGACCAACATTGCGCACGAACAGCAGCGAGCGGCCGGACAGCGCCTTCTCGGCCCCATCAGCAAGCGTCACCGTCTTGTCGGCCGCCAGTTCGCGCGTGAGCGTCCGGCCACCTTTTTCGAAGGTGTCGGTCAGGTCGCCCCGGATGATGCCAAGCCAATTGGAATAGCCGGCGATCTTGTCTTCGGCATCGACCGCCGCGACCGAATCCTCGAGATCGACGATGGTGGTCAGCGCGGCTTCAAGGACGATGTCAGCGATACCAGCCTTGTCCGTGCTGCCGACCTGGCTCGCGGCATCGACGACGACTTCGATGTTGAGCCCGTTGTTGGCGAACAGCAGGCCCTTGGCGGTACGACCGATGAACTGCGACGCGTCGGCGATTTCGACTGTATCGACATCTGCCAGATCAGCCCACGAGCCTGCCTTCAGCGGCACCGCCCGGTCGAGGAACGCCCGACCCGCCGCGATGACGGCGGTGCCGCGCACCGCGTCGTAGCCCGGCCCCTGCGCGGGCGCGGCGTCGAGCGCATCGGTGCCGTACCAGGCGTCGTAAAGGCTGCCCCAGCGGGCATTGGCGGCGTTCAGCAGAAAGCGCGCGTTGAGCACCGGCACGACCAGTTGCGGCCCGGCCATCGTCGCGATTTCGGGATCGACGCCCTGGGTGCCGATGGTGAAGTCGGCCGGTTCGGGCACGAGATAGCCGATCTCGCGCAGGAATGTCTGATACTCGGCCTGGTCGATCGGCTTGCCCGCACGCGCAAGGTGCCACTCGTCTATCCGGGCCTGAAGCGAATCGCGCTTGTCGAGGAGTGCGCGATTGCGCGGCGCAAACTCGGCCACGAGCGACGCGAAGCCCTGCCAGAAGCCGGCAGCATCCTGTCCGATCGGGGGCAGAACCTGCTCCTCCACGAACTTCGCCAGCCCCGCATCGACCTGCAGCCCCGAACGATCAACTCTGTCAGTCATTGCCATCTTCACCCTTTGGCCTCGCAATGGTTTGGAACGCGCACGGGTATCGTGCCACGCTCTCGTCAAATACCAAAACTGCCCTGGGGAAGGATGTGAGCCCTATGGCCGATGCGCACGGCCTTGGCAACCGCGCCGAAAGTATCGTCATCCATCAGTCGGTTGCGACGCCGGACACCTTTTACGGGCCCGTCCTGATTTATTAATCGTCGGAAACCCTTACATTCAAGGTTTCGTTAAGCACGAGACTCGGCGGGAACGCGCGGTTGGCACGAACGTTGCTGAACTGTGACCAGAACAAAGGGATGAAAATGCTCCGGAAAGTCGGTCGCCTGTTCGTGATCAAGAGCAACTGGGAAGCCTACATGATCATCTACGCCCTCGCGCTGGGCGCGGTGGAGCGTGGCAGTGTGTACCTTACCCGGTTCCCCGGATTCGGTGGCAAGCTCCTGTTCCTGGCCTGCACCGGCGCCGTATTCATGGCCGGCGCCAAAATCCTCGACTGCATCAAGTTCGAGAAGGCCGCGCTGCTTGCGAAGGCACAAGCCTCCTCTTCCGACCATGGGGTCGAGCGAAAGGCCGCGTAACTGTCAGAAACTCGCCCCGTCGATCTTTTTGACCGTCAGCGCATCAAGATCGGCGTCCGGCACGCAGCGCAGGTTTATCGCCGCCATCTTCGCGCCGTCCGGCCCCTCTCCTCGCGCAAAGGCCTCAACCCCGCAGGTCGGGCAGAACTGGTGCCCGATCACGTGCCGGTTGAAGCGATACTCGACGAGATCATCCGCCCCGCTCCCGATCGTCAGGGCCTCGTGCGGGACGAAGGCAAGGAGGAAGCCCTTGCGGCGGCAATGTGAGCAATTGCAACTCATCGCCTCTGCCGGGATTTCTCCGGAAACCGAGAACGTCACTTTGCCGCAATGGCAGCTGCCTGAAAATGTCATGGCTGAACCGTCCTTTCCGTGATGCGGCCGGAAGCCAGGAATGGAGCGGTGAGAGGTGGGGCGATTCTGTTGATAGGCTCGCCCCCAGCCCCCGGAATCCGCTTCTGTTACCCGGTGGGTCCAACCGTGTTCTAACTTTGTAACTTCAGGGCGTTAGCCCCTAGAATTACGCCGCGAGAGCAAGTGCTTCGTTGTCGTTGGCACTTATGAGTTTTGAGCCTTGAACGGGTTACTCAGCCCGGAAGAAAACACCGCTTTTCAACACACGTCGATCCTAGTTCGGCCCCGTCATCACCCCTGCGACAACAGGGTTGTTCCCGTATGGAAACGGGTGATGGTGGAGCCGCCGGGTACCGCCCCCGGGTCCGCTGCGTCTATTGCACGGGGCAATTTATCCTCATAGCCGACCGAGGCCGGCAGGAGCCCATATAGGGGCTCCCGCCTGAATGTGAAGTGAAACTGAAACCCGGCGGTTTACGCCTTGGGCTTGCGCAGTTCCTCGAGGATTTCCTTCAGCGCGATCAGTTGCGGATCAACCGGGGCTTCCGGTGCCGGAGCGGCTGCAGCGGCTTCGGCTTCCTGCTTCTTCACCGAATCGATCATCTTGTTGACCGAACGGACCAGCAGGAACAGGACGAAGGCGATAATCAGGAAATTGACCACCTGGGTGATGAACTCGCCGTAGCCGATCATCGGCACGCCGGCCGCCTTCAGCGCGGCATAGTCGGTAAGGCTGCCCTTGTAGTCCGCCGGTGCGTCGCCCAGCTGGAAGAAATACTTCGAGAAATCGATGCTGCCGAACAGCCAGCCGATTACCGGCATGATCATGTTCTCGTTCAGTGACGACACGATCTTGCCGAAGGCAGCACCGATCATCACACCGACTGCGAGGTCCAGCACGTTGCCGCGTGCAATGAACTTCTTGAATTCGTCTACGATTGCCATGCGCCTGGTTCCCCTTCTGCCGGCCAAATGGAAATAAATCTGAGTGCTGTTTGACACACTCCACCCGGCCCCTCAAACGTTTGTTAACCGACCGGGTTTCCACCGAGCCCGCCCGGCGTCCTTGATCCGCCATCGCGGAGCGCTATCTATCCCGTGGAAGCCGCCGGTTCGCCCGGCGCGCAGTGGAGGAACGAAGTCCGATGACGCTCTTCAACGCCCGCTCGGCAAAGACCGGTCTGGTTCTCGCGGCCGCGCTTTCGCTGTCCGCTTGTGGTTTCAACTCGGTGCCTACCAAGCAGGAGGCTGCCAAGGCCAAATGGGCCGATGTCGAGGCCGCTTTCCAGGAACGCTCGAACCTCGTTCCCAACCTTGCCGCCGTCGCCAAGGGTGCGGCCGAGCAGGAAAAGTCGATCCTCGTCGGCGTGACCGAGGCCCGCGCCAAGGCCACCTCGGTGCAGATCAGCGCCGACGACCTCGGCGACCCGAAGAAGATGGAGCAGTTCCAGCAGGCGCAAGCCAACCTTGGCGCCGGCATCGGCCGCCTGCTCGCCAGCGTGGAAGCCTATCCGGACATCAAGTCCAGCACCAACTACCAGATGCTGCAGAGCCAGCTTGAGGGCCAGGAAAACCGCATCCGCGTCGCCATCCGCGACTACAACGGCGCGGTTCAGGACTACAACACCGAAGTCCGCACTTTCCCCTCGATGATCGGCGCGCGCCTGCGCGGAGCCGATCCGCTGGTGCCCTACAAGGCCGTTACGCCCGGCGCCGAAGCCGCCCCGAGCCTCGAAGGAAAGCTCTGATCCGATGGCCCGCATCCGGGCCGTCTCGCTGGCCGCGCTTCTGTGCCTGCTGGCCCTCGTTTCGGGGGTTGGCAGCGCATGGGCGCAGGCCGCGCAACTGCAGTTCCCCAAACTCACGGGGCGCGTCGTCGATGCCGCGAACATCATCCCTGACGCCGAGGAAGCGCAACTGACGCAAAAGCTGGAGGCGCTGGAGAAGCAGTCGAAGCGCCAACTGGTGGTGGCGACGATCCCTTCGCTCAATGGCTACGAGATTTCCGACTACGGCTACCAACTCGGCCGCGCCTGGGGCATCGGGCAGAAGGGCGACAACAACGGCGCCATCCTCATCGTCGCGCCCAGCGAGCGCAAGGTGCGCATCGAGGTCGGCTACGGCCTCGAAGGCACACTGACCGATGGGATGAGCTTCCTCATCATCAACCAGCAGATCCTCCCCCGCTTTAAGGCCAACGATTACCCCGGCGGGATCGAGGCCGGCACCGACGCGATCATCAAGCAACTGACCCTGCCCCCCGAAGAGGCGCAGAAGATCGCCGCCCAGGCCGACAAGGCGCGCGCCGATCAGGGCGACGACATCTCGCTCGGCACGGTCATCTTCATTCTCTTCGTGATCTTCTTCTTCGTCCTGCCGATCATGCGCGCGGCCAGCCGCGGCGGACGGCGCAGCCGCTACGGCGGCATCGACACACCGATCATCTGGTTCCCCTCCAGTGGCGGCGACAGCTGGGGTGGCGGCGGTGGCTGGGGCGGTGGAGACGGCGGCGGCTTCTCCGGAGGCGGCGGCGATTTCGGCGGCGGCGGCGCGAGCGGGGACTGGTAGGCCATGGCAAGACCCAAATACCTCACCCCCGAGGACCACGAGCGCATCCGCGCCGCGGTGGCCGAGGCCGAACTGCTCAGTTCAGGCGAGATCGTCACGATGCTGACCGACCGATCGGACGGCTACACCGACGTCGCGCTGGCGTGGTCGGCCTTCGTGGCGTTCCTGGCCCTCTCCGCGCTGGCAATCGCGCCCGACCTCTACATGGGCCTCTACGACGCATTGATCGCCGACTGGGGCCATGAGTGGTCGCCGGGGATGATCCTCTCACTGGCGCTGGGCGTGGCGACGATCAAGTTCGCGGGGATGACGCTGCTGCAGCTGTGGCAGCCGCTCAAGTTCTTCCTGATCCCGGCGCCCATCCGCACCACCCGCGTCCACGGCCAGGCCACCCGCGCCTTCCGCATGAGCGCGGAGCGGCGCACCACCGGGCGCACCGGCATCCTCATCTACATCTCGATGCGCGAACACCGCGTCGAGATCCTCGCCGACGAGGCCATCGCCAGCAAAGTCGAGCCCGGCACCTGGGCCGACGCCATCGCCGCGATGCTGGGCGAACTGCGCGAGGGCCGCACCGCCGACGCCATGATCGCCGGCGTCGGCAAAGTCGGCGCGATCCTCTCCCTGCACGTCCCGCGCCTGCCGGACGACGTCAACGAACTGCCCGACGGAACCATCGAATTATGAGCATGCCGGATCATTACGACGCCGACCACCCCGTCGAGACGATGTGGGAAGGCCGCTTCATCACCGCGAAGAAGAAGGGCCGCTGGGAATACGTCGGCCGCGCGCGCGGCATCCGCGCGGCGGTGATCCTGGCGATCGACCCGGAAGACCACGTCATCCTTGTCGACCAATACCGCGTGCCGCTCGGCAAGCGCTGCATCGAACTCCCCGCAGGGCTTGTCGGCGACGATGACGATAAGGCCGATGAGCACGCCGCCACCGCCGCCGCACGCGAACTGGAGGAGGAAACCGGCTACCACGCAGGCCGCATCGAGAACCTCGGCGAGTTCTACTCTTCGCCCGGCATGGTCTCCGAAAGCTTCACGCTGTTCCGCGCGCACGATCTGGTGAAGGTCGGCGAAGGTGGCGGCGTCGACAGCGAGGACATCGTGGTGCACCGCGTCCCGCTTTCCGGACTTGCGCAGGCGCTCGAAAAATGGCGCGGCGAGGGATACGCGATCGACGTGAAGATGCTCACGCTACTCGGCCCGTCCATCCTCGGCTGACGTGCGCACCAACCCCGGCGTCTGCCAGCGCAAGGCGCGCTACGCCAGCGAGGCCGAGGCACTGGAAGTCGCCGCGCGGGCGCCCTTCCCGCTGCGTCCGTACAAGTGCGGGCTGTGCCGCAAGTATCACCTGACCAGCCGGACCAAGGGCATGAAGCTGCCGAAGTTCGAACTGGAGAGGCGATCGAGTAATTCCTCCCCGAGCTTGTCTCGGGGAAATGGCAGCCCGAAGGGCTGACGGAGGGGGAATTTCCGGAACTCGCGCCCTCCACCACCCGCTGCGCGGGCGGTTTCCCTCCCCGAGACAAGCTCGGGGAAGAATTTTGCTTACAGCGTCGTGAAGATCGCGCCGAAGTCCTTGCCGCCGTTGCCGGCCTCGACGAAGGCTTCGTAGATCTTCGTCGCGCGCTCGCCCATCGGCACAGTGGCGCCCGCCGTCTCAGCGCCGCCCATGGCGAGACGCAGATCCTTGAGCATCAGCGCCGAGGCGAAACCGCCCGCATAGCCATTGTCCGCAGGGCTGGCCGCGCCGACGCCCGGTGCCGGGGTATAGTCGTTGAGCGACCAGCAGTAGCCGGTGGACTTCGAGCTGATCTCATAGAACTTCTGCGGATCGAGGCCCGCCTTCTCGGCCAACGCCAGTGCCTCGCAGGTGCCGATCATGTGGACCGCGAGCAGCATGTTGTTGCACATCTTGGCAACCTGGCCCGCGCAGCTTTCGCCCGCGAGAATGACGGCTTTGGCCATCGGTTCGAGCACGACTTTCGCCTTCTCGAACGTGGCTGCCGGACCGCCCACCATGAAGGTCAGCGTGCCGCCGTTGGCCGCCGCGATGCCGCCCGAGACCGGGGCATCGACCATCTCGTAGCCCGCCGCCGTCGCCAGCTCGGCCACTTCGCGCGCCGTGGCGAGGTCGATGGTCGAGCAGTCGAGGAACAGCGCGCCCGCCGGGGCCTTGCCGATCACGTCGGCAGTGTAGACCGCCTTCACGATGCCGCCGTTGGGCAGCATCGTAACGACGGCATCGGCGTCCTTCACCGCGTCGGGGACGGCGGTGTAGGTGGCGCAGCCGTTCTCGGCCGCCTTGGCCAGTGCGTCGGCGGACAAGTCGAAGGCGTGAACTTCGTGGCCCGCCTTGACGAGGTTTGCGGCCATGCCGCCGCCCATATTGCCCAAGCCGATGAATGCGATCTTCATGGAATATCTCCCCTCCCGCTTGCGGGAGGGGCCGGGGGTGGGCCTTCTCCCGAAACTAATGGTGGACCTGTCTAAATCAGGCCCGCCCCTGCCCCCTCCCGCAAGCGGGAGGGGAATGCGACGTTACTTGCCCTTCCACACCCCGGGGCGCTTCTCGACGAAGGCGGCCATGCCTTCGGCCTTGTCCTCGGTGGCGGTGAGCACCTGGAACATGCGGCGTTCCAGCACGAGGCCGGTGTCGAGCGTGGTCTCGAAGGCGAGGTTAACCATTTCCTTGTTCATGGTCGCGGCGAGCGGCGGCATCGCGGCGATCGTCGCGGCCGACTTCAGCGCCGTCTCCAGCAGGTCGGCGAGCGGTACGACTTGGCTGACGAGACCCGAGCGCTCCGCCTCCGCAGCATCCATCATGCGGCCGGTGAGGCACATGTCCATGGCCTTCGACTTGCCGACGGCGCGGGTCAGGCGCTGCGAGCCGCCCATGCCCGGCGCGACGCCGAGCTTGATCTCGGGCTGGCCGAACTTCGCGTTTTCCGAGGCGATGATGAAGTCCGCCATCATCGCCAGTTCGCATCCGCCACCCAGCGCGAAACCGTTGACGGCCGCGATCCAGGGCTTGCGGGTGGTCTTGACGATCTGGCTGGTCCAGCCAGCGAAGAAGTCCTCCGAATAGAACTCGGCGCTGGGCTTGTCCGACATCTCCTTGATGTCGGCGCCAGCCGCGAAGGCCTTCTCGCCCGAACCGGTGATGACCGCGCAGCCCTGCGACGGGTCTGCCTCGAAGGCGGCGAAGGCCGCGATCAGATCGGCCAGAACCTTCGAATTCAGCGCGTTGAGTGCCTGCGGACGGTTGAGCGTGATGAGCGTGACGCCGCCCTTCTGCTCGACCAGGATCGTTTCGTACGTGCTCATAGGGGCTTCCATTCCTCTTCGGGGGAAAGGGGCGCGAAGATCGCGTCCAGCATCTCTTCGGTCACGCCTTCGGGCGTAGCCGGGTTCCATTGCGGATTCTGGTCCTTGTCGACGATGACCGCGCGCACGCCCTCGGCAAAGTCCGGCAGGACCAGCACGCGGCCGCCGAGGCGGTATTCCATCGCCATGTTCTGCGCGAACGTCTCCAGCCCCAGCGAGGCTTCGAGCTGGCGCAGCGAGACCTTGCAAGCCTGCGGGCTCTTGGTGCGCAGGCTCGCGAGTTCCTTCACCGCCCATTCGCCACCGTCGCTTTCGAGCGAGGCCAACACCTGCTCCAGCGTGTCGAAGGCGAAGTGCTTGCGGATCGCTCCGGCGTTGGCGGCAACTTTGGGTTCGGGTGCCTTGACCGAGAGCGCGGCGAGGACGCCGCCGATTTCGTCGCCCGCAGCAATCCGGCTCTTGGCCTCAGCCAGCGCTTCGGACGGCAGGTAGTGGGTGGAAAGACCCGCCCAAAGGCATTCCGCGCCGTCGAAGCGCGCGCCGGTGAGCGCCAGGAACTGGCCCACGCGGCCGTCGAGGCGCGAGAGATACCAGCCGCCGCCGACGTCGGGGAACAGGCCGATGCCGGTTTCGGGCATGGCGTAGCGGGTGTTCTCGGTCGCCACGCGGTACTTGGCAGGCTGCGAGATGCCGACGCCGCCGCCCATGGTGATGCCATCCATGAAGGCGACGATCGGCTTGTCGTACGTGAACAGCTGGTGGTTGAGGCGGTATTCCTCGAAGAAGAACCTGCGCCCCTCCACGCCGCCATCGTTGAGGGCGGAATGGCGCAGCAGGTTGATGTCGCCGCCCGAACAGAAGCCGCGCCCTTCGGCGTGGTCGATCAGCACGACTTCCACTGCGTCGTCGGTGGCCCAAGCGGTCAGCTGCGCGCTCATCGCCTCGCACATGGCAAGGGTCAGCGCATGGATTGCCTTGGGGCGGTTGAGCGATATGACGCCTGCGACGCCTTCGCGCCGGAACAGCACTTCGTCAGTCATGAAGGCCCCCTTACTTGACCAGTTCGCGGCCGACGATCATGCGCATGACCTCGTTGGTGCCTTCGAGGATGCGATGGACCCGAAGGTCCCGCCAGAAGCGCTCGATCGGATAGTCCTTGAGGTAGCCGTAGCCGCCGAAGATCTGCAGCGCGCGGTCCACCACCGAGGAGCCGGTGTCGGTGGCGATCAGCTTGGCCATGGCGGAGAAGCGCGTCTTGTCGGGCGCGCCCGCCGTCACCTTGGCGGCGGCGAGGTAGAGCAGCGCGCGCGCGGCTTCGAGCTCGGCAGCCATGTCGGCGAGGCGGAACTGGGTGTTCTGGAACTCGGCGATCGGCTGGTCGAACTGCTTGCGGTCCTTGGCGTACTGCACCGCCTCGTCGAGGCAGCGCTGCGCTCCGCCCAGCGAGCAGGCGCCGATGTTGAGGCGGCCGCCGTCGAGGCCCGCCATCGCGAACTTGAAGCCGTCACCCTCGGCGCCGACGCGGTTCTCGGCCGGGATGCGCGCGTCCTCGAACACCACCTGCGCGGTGGGCGAGCTGTTCCACCCCAGCTTCTTCTCCGGCGCACCGAAGCTGACGCCGGGGGTGTCCTTGTCGACCACGAAGCAGGAGATACCGCGCGACTTGTGCTCGCCGGTGCGGGCCATGACGACGTAGACGTCGTTGACGCCGCCGCCCGAGATGAACTGCTTGGTGCCGTTGAGGACGTAGTGGTCGCCATCCAGCCGCGCCGTCGTCTTGAGCGCCGCCGCGTCCGATCCCGAGCCGGGTTCGGTCAGGCAGTAGGACGCGATCTTCTCCATCGACACGAGGTCTGGCAGGTAGCGGTCCTTGAGCTGCTGGTCGCCGAATTTGTCGATCATCCACGCGCCCATGTTGTGGATCGAGATATAGGCGCTGGTCGCCGGGCAGCCGTACGACATGGCCTCCATGATGAGCGCCGCGTCGAGACGGCCAAGGCCGATGCCGCCGCTTTCCTCGGACACGTAGATCGCGCCGAAGCCCAGTTCGCCCGCGGCCTTCCAGACGTCGACGGGATAGTGATGCTGCTCGTCCCACTCCGCCGCGACGGGGGTGATCCGGTCGGCGGTGAACCGCTGCGCCGTTTCCTGGATCGCGAGCTGGTCTTCGGTGAGGCCAAACTGTTCGGTCATCGTGATTCCTGTTTGGCCATGAGGCCCTGTTTCGTCATGGGCGCTGTCAACCGCAGCGGGTGTATGTGAGCGGTCCCGGCATCGCGTCCTTGCCGTAGTCCCGCCGGATCATCGTCTTACCGTCCTCAGCCACGTCGAGGACGACGTCGTTGGTCCAGCTCTGGCCTTCGCCGGTGTAGTCGAAGGTGCCCCGGATGCGGCTTTCGCCGGCTTCCTTGATTTCGCCCAGCTTCGCGACCGACTCGTAGAACTTGAGCTGGTCGGCCGAGACTTCGAGCAGGCCCTTCGCATCGCCCTTCGTACTGGTGCAGTCGGCCGGGACGAGGCCCCAGCGGCCGCGGATCGTCTCGGGGATTTCCGATGCGCTCGCGCCGCCGCCGGCATCGAGCCCCGCTTCGCTCGCCTCGACCGGGGCGGGCGATTCCTGGAACACTTCCTCGGTCTCCGTCGGCGCCGCCGAGGTGGCGGGCGTCGCGGGCTCTTTCGAGCAGGCACCCAGCGCCAGCGCGGCGGTCAAGGCGAGAAAGGGAAGCGTGCGGGTCATCGGTCATCTCCAAGCGCGGCACCGGATAAAACGTGTGGAACGCTCCACCCCTCTATCCGGTTGCCGCACGAAGATCAGCCCACCAGTGCGATGATGTCCTTGCCGAACAGCGCTTCGTCCGACGGGATCACCTTGTGCTGTGCCAGCGGCTTCGACACCCAGGTCTCGTTGATGAGATCGCGCCACGTCACGTTGTTGTTGGTGCCGTTGCCGCCCCACGAGCCGCAGCCCAGCGAGAAGGTCTGGCGCATGCCGTTCCACACGTTGCCCGAATTGGACGCCGACTGCGGCTGGTTCACCATCACACGGCTGGTCTTGGTGCCCTCGGCCAGCTTCATGATGTTGGCGTCGCTCTGCGAGTAGATGCCGCAGGAATGGCCCTGGCCCTGGTAGCCCTGGATGGCGTTGGTCAGGCGGATCGCCTCGTCGATGTCCTTCGCGCGGTAGAGCGCCATGGTGACGGTCATCTTCTCGCCCGAGAACTTGTAGTCCGGGCCGTAGCCGGTTTCGGGCACGATGAAGAAGGCGGTGCCTTCGGGGATCGCGAAGCCGGCATAATCGGCGATGAACTTGGCCGACTGGGCGACGACCTTGGCGTTGATGTGCTCGCCGTCTTCCCAGATCGCGTTCTGCAGCTTGGTCTTGTTCTCACCCTCGATGATGAAGCCGCCCTTGGCCTTCAGCTTTTCGAGCATGGTGTCGTAGATCGCGTCGAGCAGGATCACCGCGTTGTCCGACGAGCACGAAGCGGCATAGTCCAGCGTCTTCGACAGCAGGATCTTGGCGGCGGCGTCATCGAGGTCGGCGGTGTCGTCGACGGTGATGACCGCGTTGCCCACGCCCACGCCCAGCGCCGGAGTGCCCGACGAATAGGCCGCCTTCACCATCGGCGTGCCGCCGGTGGCGAGGATGCGGTCGCACTGCTTCATGACTTCGTTGGTCTTTTCGACCGAGGGCTGCTCGATCGGGATCACGAGGTCGGCGGGCGCGCCCATCTTGACCAGTGCATCGCGCATCAGGTTGCAGATCTTGGCGTTGATGAACTTGGCGCGCGGGTGCGGGCAGATGATGATCGAGTTGCGGCCCTTGACCGCGCTGATCGCCTTGATGACCGGGGTGGCCTCGGGGTTGGTCGAGGGCGAGAGCGCACCGATCACGCCGACCGGCTTGGCCAGCTTGACGATGTTGCGCTCGGGGATCTCGTCGATAATGCCGACCGACTTGTCGTCGATGATGTCGTAGAGAGTGGCGCGGGTCTTGACCGAAATCTTCTTGAACTTGCCCTCGTAGTTGCCGAGCTGGGTTTCCTCGACGGTCTCGCGGGCGATTTCCTCGTCCATGCCGGGCTTGCACACAGCGTAAACCATGCCGCGGATCCAGGTGTCGACCTGCTCCTGCGTGGCGTTTTCGATCTGCGCCTGCGCGGCGCGCGAACGGGCGACCAGTTCGGCGACTTCGGCGGCGACGGGGGTTTCGGCGATCAGTTCGGCAGTGGCCATGTCCATCTTCCCTTAAAATTTGCGCGCAGGTGTCCGGCGAGGCCCCGCGTTTCGCTGGCATCCGGATCGTCCCTCGCCTTCACGAGTAGGCGATCCGCCACACACTCCTCACCTGCACCTTTGAGCAGGGCGAAGCAAGTTTAATTAATCGCGCGATTAAAACGCCGGGTTGCAAAAACAGCATCTGAGGACGCGGTTCGTGCAATGATCGCCCGCCGGACGATTTCGCCATGAATACCGGTGCCCCCTTGCCCGGCACAGGCCTTACAGGCACTAGGGATGCACGATATCGCGATGGCGCTTCCGTTCGGAAATGCTAACTGCGGTTCCATATGACGAACACCCGGCGCGCGAGATCGGCGCCGGCACAACAGACGAAGGTGACATGCGCGTGAGTGAGACGACCATCGATGCGGCGGAATTCCGTAAGGTCCTGGGCACCTATCCCACCGGCGTCTGCGTCATCACCGCGCTGGACGAAGGCAAGCCGGCCGGCATGGTGGTCGGCAGCTTCACCTCGGTATCGCTCGACCCGCCACTGGTCGGCTTCTTCCCGGACAAGTCATCGACCTCGTGGCCGCTGATCGAGAAGGCCGGCCACTTCTGCGTGAACGTCATGGCCAGCGACCAGGGGCCGGTCTGCAAAGCCGTCACCGCCAAGGGCGAAGCCAAGTTCGTCGGCGTCGAATACGCCATCTCGGATCATGACCTGCCGGTCATCGCCGACTCCATCGCCGCGATCGAGTGCAAGCTCTACTCGGTGACCGAAGCGGGCGATCACTGGTTCGTGCTGGGCCAGGTGCTGCGCATGGAGACCGTGCGCGAGGACGAGCCGATGCTGTTCCATCGCGGCCGCTACGGCAGCTTCGCGGAGAAGATGTAACAATCCCGTCGTCCCGGACTTGCTCCGGGGCGACGTATCGCTTCGGCGGTTTGACTCTCCCGGCACATATGCTGTTCACCTGTTCAGCATTATTGATCCGGGAGAGCATTGCACATGACACGTTCGCTTGACGGCAAAGTCGCCGTCGTCACCGGCGCGGGTTCGGGGATCGGCCGGGGCATCGCGCTGCGGCTGGCCGAGGACAAGGCCGCCATTGCGGTGTGGGACCTCAACCCCGAAGGCGCGGCAGAGACGGTGAAGCAGATCGAGGCGGCGGGCGGCAAGGCGCTGGCCATCACCGTCGACTGCTCGGACAAGGCCGCGATCAGGGCTGCTGCCGACGAGACCCGCGCGAAGTTCGGCGCCATCACCATCCTCGTCAACAACGCCGGCATCGCACCGTTCACGCCGTTCATGGACGTGCCGGAAGAGGAATTCGACAAGGTTATCCGCATCAACCTCAAGGGTCCCTGGCTAGTGACCCGGGAGATCGTGCCGGACATGCTGGCCGCCAGTTGGGGGCGGATCATCAACATCACCTCCTCTTCCACGCAGTCGGGTTCGTTCGCGCAGAGCCATTACGTCGCCTCGAAGGGCGGGCTGCTGGGGCTGACCAAGGCGCTGGCAATGGAACTGGGCAAGACCGGGATCACCGCCAACATGATCCCCCCCGGCTCGATCGACACCCCCATGCTGCGCGGCGCGCCGATCGACGCGGATGCCTATGGCGCCTCGCTGCCGGTCGGGCGGCTCGGCCAGGTGGCGGACATCGCGGCGGCGGCGGCGTTCCTCGCTTCCGATGAAGCGGGCTACATGACCGGGCAGACGATCAGCACCAACGGCGGCCGCTACATGGGTTCGGCCTGAGCCATCCTGGGTCCCGGGCTTGCCCCGGGACCGGCGGCGGCCTTTAGGCGAGAGCTGCGACGGGTGCTTTCATCCCGGCGCGCCGCGCTTTAAAGTCCTGGCATGACCTCGCAATTCCGCATCCCCGTGGGCGGCGCCGTCCTCAGCGGCGAGCGCCGCGACGCCCCCGGAACCCCGCTGGTACTGGCACACGGCTTCGGCGGATCGCGGCGCGACTGGGACCCGCTGGTCGCCGCCCTCACCGTGCCGCGCCCGTTGATCGCCTACGATCAGCGCGGCTTCGGCGACTCCGACATAGGCACCGACATTGACGACTCGGCTTATTCGCATGCCGACGACCTCCTCGCCGTGCTCGATGCGCTGGGGATCGCCGAGGCGGACTTGTGCGGCATGTCGCTGGGCGGCGCGACGGTACTGAACTTCGCGCTAGACCACCCCGAGCGGGTGCGGCGGCTGGTTCTGGTGAGCCCCCTGATGGTCGGCTGGACCTGGACCGCCGACTGGGTCGAGCGCTGGAAGGCGATCGGCCGCGCCGCCCGCGCAGGCGACATGGCGCAGGCCCGCGCGCTGTGGTGGGAGCACCCGCTGTTCGACGCGGTGCGGGAAACCCCCGCCGCAGCCGCCATGCGCGCCTCGATCGAGGCTTTCCACGGCCGCCAGTGGGTGCAGGACGCCCAGCGCCCCGCCCTCCCCGACAGCGAGCGGCTGGGCCAGCTCGCGATGCCGGCCCTGCTGCTGACCGGCGGGTGCGACACCGCCGACTTCCGCATGATCGCCCAGGCCATCGCCGCGATGGGACAGCGCGTCATCCGCATAGACCATGAAGCGGCGGGGCACATGCTCAACCTCGAAATGCCCGGGACGATCGCGGCCGAGATAGAGCGGTTCCTCGGCTAGACCGGTGCATCCTCCACCATCATCGCCGCCGCGCGCGCATCGAGAATATCCTGCAAATGGTTGACCGGATCGCCGCGCCGGTCATGTGCCGCGCGGTCGCTGGCGAGGAACAGCGCGACTTGGGCCGCGTCCTTCGGGCTCTCCCGCCACTTGATGAGCTGGTTGGAGAGGTAGACCGCGTTCACCCCCTCCTCGATCCCCGCCGCCAGCGCGGTGTCGGCGCCCGCCTGCCCGAACGAGGACAGCCCGGTGCGCACATGTCCCGGCACCAGGCAGTTCAGCCGGATGCCATGCCGTGCAAGGTCGATGGCCGAGGACTTGGCGAACTGGATCAGCGCCGCCTTGGAAGCCCGGTAGGTCATCATCCCCATGCCCGCCAGCGTCCCCGCGATCGACGCGTTGCTGAGGATCACCCCGCCCCGCCCTTGCCTGCGCCTCACCCGCGCCGCATTGCGCGTCCCCAGCATCGGCCCCAGCACGTTGACGCGCATCACCCGGTCGAAGTCGGACAGCTCGTCGTCGAGGAAGTTCGGCCAGGGGCAGGTCGATATGAAGACCGCCGAGGGCCTCGACCTCGTCAAGCGCATGGTCGCCACGGCCGACATCCTGATCGACAACATCCGCTACGGCGATTCCACCGCAGGCGCCTGCGCGGCGCTCGCCTGCGTGGCGGCGCTTCATCACCGCGAAAGCACCGGTGAGGGCCGGTTCATCGATCTATCCGCCGTGGAAGCGATGACCGGCCTCGTCGGCGACAGCCTTTTCGCCGCGAGCGTCATCGGGTGCGGTGCCGGAGGCCGACGGCAACTTCCATCCCGAGATGTGCCCGCACAGCGCATACCCTTGCGCGGAGCACGGCGGGACAAGTATCGCAGTGGCGAACGAAGCCGAATGGCAGGCGTTGTGCCAAGTGCTGCAAGCCCCCGCGCTGGCCGCCGA
>NZ_ALVC01000172.1:0-5135 GCF_000293195.2 Sphingomonas sp. LH128 | reverse complement strand
GACTGCGTCGGCGGTCCCCCTCCCCGAGACAAGCTCGGGGAGGAACGTGTGGGGTGCCGCTCGGTGCGGCCTTCGCGGCGCACTTCGGCCATGGCGTTCTTCGAGGACTTGCCCGAGGCGGACGATCCGCTGCTCGGCTTCGCGCCCTATCTGCACAGCCGTCCGCGCCGCAACTCGATCACGCCCGACCGGCAGCGCATGTTCATCGCCGCGCTCGCCGCCAGCGGGATCGTCACGCAGGCGGCCCGCGCGATCGGGGCGAGCCTCGAGGCGCTCTACAAGCTGCGGCTGATGAAGGGCGCCGAAGGGTTCTCGGCCGCGTGGGACAAGGCGGTCGACCGGGGCATGCTGCGGCTGCAGGACTGCGCGCTCGAACGCGCGATCCTGGGCGAGGAACGCCCGGTGGCGAGCCAGGGCAAGGTGGTCGCCACTTATACCCGCCACGACACCGCGCTCATGCTGTTCCTGCTGCGCCAGCGCATGCCGGAGCGCTACGCCGCGCCGCCTACGCAGGACGCGCGGCCGGGCTCGGCGCTCTACGAGCGGGTGCGGCGCGACATCGAGGCGCAGATGCCCACCGTGGAAGAGACGCGCGCGGTGATCGACGCCAAGCTGGAGCAGCTGCGCCGCACCATCGAGGCACGGCGCACGCGGGAAGAGGACGGCTGAGCCGCCTCAGCGGTGGCCGCGGCCCGGTCGGCGGCCGTCGCCGCGTCCGCCGCCATCATGATCGCCGCCGCCGCGCCACATCGGCATCTTCATGCCCTGCTGCGGGCGCATCTCGCCCCGGAAGGGCTGGTAGTTGTGCTGGCCCTGAGGGGGTGCGCGCATGATGTGGTTGCGGTCGCCCCGGCGGTAGCGGTGGTCGCGGTCGTTGTTGCGGTAGTAGAAGTAGTCGTCGCTGCCCCAGTAGCCGTCGTGGATCGGGCCGTAGTACCCGTCGTAATAGCCGTCATAGGCATAAGGCGTGCCCCAGCCGACCGAGCTGTAGCCATAGCCGCCGCCATAGCCGTCCGTGGCGCAGGCGCTGAGCGCCACGGTGGAACCGGCAAGGGCCAGGGCGAGGATCTTCGTGTTCATGGACGAGCCTTTCGAGGAGGCGCGTCAGAAATGGACGGCGCGCCCGTTAACCCTCGTAAAACTCCCGAGTATGCAGCTCAGTTCCGGGGCCAGACGTCCAGCTTGGTCGGCGCCCCTCGCCCGCCCATGAAGTTCGCTAGATTGCGGTGGAGGTTGATGACCTTCTGCTCCTGGTGCGGGTTGGGCAAGGGTCCGCGAAAGCCGCTGGACTTCATGCCCTTCTGCACGAACTGCATGTTGGAGAAGTCCTGCGCCAGCACCGATCCCCAGTTCTCGCCGATAGGGTCGGCATAGGTCCACTCGGTCTGCGGCGCCTCGCCTTCCGGGAAGCGTTCGAGGGCGTAGCTTTCGAACACGCACTTGTCCGGATCGTCCTTGTAGGGGCGCACGCGGTAACACAGCGCGAAGGTCTCGCCGTGGAGGATGTTCTGGTTGGGGAACAGGCCCCAGGCGAGGCCGCCTTCCTTCTTGATCTCGGGCGGAACCTCGGGCCAGATCACTCCGCGCGCGGCGTCGTCGGCCTTGGCGGATTTCAGCCAGTGGGCGATGCATTCCTGCGGGGTGGCGTCCTCCGGAAGCTCGATCTGGAGGCGAGCGGCGGCGTTCACCAGCGTCTCGGTGGAGGCGGAATAGTTCACCGTCTCGTAGTTCTCGCGGATCAGCTCGTAGGTGGAAACGCGCGGGTCGTCGCCCTTGCCGGCGCGGGTGGTGCCGGCGCTCTCGCTCATCTCGAACTTGGCATCGCGCGTGTCGTAGCTGGAGACCGAGTGCAGCCCGTACTGGCGGCTCAGCGCGTAGTAATCGCCATAAGCCAGCAGCTGCGTATGCGTGCCCGCGACGTGGTAGGGTTCGAGGAACGCCTCGATCGCGGTCTTCCAGTTGCAGTCGTAGATCGCCCACTGGCGCCACTTGTAGTGCATCTTCTCCAGCTGGAAGTGCGAGAGGATTTCTCCCGCACGGCCCATCCACTTGGCCAGTGGCACGGCGTCGGGGTCCATCGTGATGTAGATGTAGCCGCCCCAGGTATCGACCTGGACTTCCGACAGGCAGGTCATCTCTGCCGTCAGCTTGTTCTGCCAGTCCTGCGGGTCGAGGATGTAGGTGTTCTGGCCCTCCAGATCGAAGGTCCAGCCGTGGAAGCCGCAGATGAAGTTGCGCCGGTTCGAGCCCCGGACATCATGGACCTTTCCCGGCAGCATGTCCGGCACCGACACGAGCTGGCGCCCCCGGTGCGGGCAGACGTTGTGGAAAGCCTTCAGCGAACCGTCGTCCTTGCGCAGCACGATCACGGATTCGTCGGCGACGTCGTAGGTCAGCCAATCGCCAGGGTTCGGCAGGTCGCTCTCGCGCTCGACCATCTGCCAGACCTTGGGCCACAGCAGCGTCTTTTCCGCGGCGAGGTAGTCCTTCGAGAGAAACGCCTCGGTCGGGTAAGTTGCGAGCACTTCGGCGTCCATGTCCGCTGCGGTGAGGCGGCTGGGCTCGTAGGCCTCCGGTTCGGTCACGCGGTCTCTCCCATGCGCGCTATTCAACAGGATTGTCTATTAGGCCAGCTCGCCTCCCGTTTCCAGAGCCGCCCGCGCGCAACGCCCCGGCGATGGAGCGGCAACAAATCGCGCAGCTCGCTTAACCTTTCGATTTTGATCGCCCTGCCCGATCACTCTCATCGACGAAGCGCACTAACGGTCCCGTCCCTCGGGGCGTACCCTCTGCCCGCCCTTGCAAGGGCCAAAGCAACAGGAGGAGAGAGGCCATGAACACCCTTGGAAACCGCATGCTCGCGCTGATGCTCGGCGCCGCGTGCTGCGCGCTCGCAGCGCCCGCGTCGGCCGCCGAACAGGCCAAGCCGAACAAGGCCGCGACCGAGGCGGAGACGGTCACCGAACAGCCCGCCCCTCCCGCCGGCACCAAGCCCGGCGGCATGTCCAACAAGGACTGGTGGCCCAGCACCCTCGACCTCGCCGCGCTGCGCCAGCACGAGGCGCAGTCCAACCCCTACGGCGCCGATTACGACTATGCGAAGGAGTTCGCCACGCTCGACCTCGACGCGGTCAAGGCGGACATCCGCAAGGTGCTGACCACGTCGCAATCGTGGTGGCCCGCCGACTACGGACACTACGGCCCGTTCTTCATTCGCATGGCTTGGCACAGCGCAGGCACCTACCGCGTCGGCGACGGGCGCGGCGGTTCGGACGGCGGCGAGCAGCGCTTCGAGCCGCTGAATTCGTGGCCCGACAACGTCAGTCTCGACAAGGCCCGCCGCCTCGTCTGGCCGATCAAGCAGAAGTACGGCCGCAAGCTGTCGTGGGGCGACCTCATGGTGCTGACCGGCAATGTCGCGCTGGAGGACATGGGCTTCAAGACCATCGGCTTCGCGGGCGGCCGCATCGACGCATGGCAGCCGGACCTTGTGTTCTGGGGGCCGGAAACCAAGATGATGACCGACAAGCGCCGCGACGCGAAGGGCAACCTCAAAGGCCCGCTCGCCGCGACGCAGATGGGCCTCATCTACGTCAACCCGGAAGGCCCGAACGGCAACCACGATCCGATCTCCGCCGCCGCCGACATCCGCCGCGCCTTCGGCAACATGGCGATGAACGACGAGGAGACGCTGGCACTGATCGCGGGCGGCCACACCTTCGGCAAGGCCCACGGCGCGCATGATCCGAACAAGTGCATGGGCGCCGATCCCTCCTCCGCCGGGACCGAGAAGCAGGGCCTCGGCTGGGAGAACACGTGCGGCAAGGGCAATGCCGAGGATGCCATCACCAGCGGCCTCGAAGGGGCGTGGTCGGCGAATCCGATCAAGTTCACCTCGCAGTACCTCGATAACCTGCTCGGAATGGAGTGGGTTAAGACCAAGAGCCCGGCGGGCGCGACGCAGTGGATTCCCACCGACCCGGCGGCCGCCAACATGGTCCCGGACGCGCACATCAAGGGCAAGACCCACGCGCCGATCATGTTCACCACCGACATCGCGATCAAGCAGGACCCCGAATTCCTCAAGATCGCGCAGCGCTGGCACGAGAATCCCGAGGAATTCGCGCAGGCCTTCGCCCGCGCGTGGTTCAAGCTGACGCACCGCGACCTCGGCCCGCAGGCGCGCTATCTGGGCAAGGACGTTCCGAACCAGACGTTCTCGTGGCAGGACCCGCTGCCGCAGGCGAGTTTCGCACCCCTGGGCGAGGCGGACCAGAGCGCGCTCAAGGCCAAGGTCCTCGCTTCCGGCCTGACGACGCCCGAACTGGTGCGCACGGCCTGGGCCTCGGCTTCGACCTTCCGGGGCACCGACATGCGCGGCGGCGCCAATGGCGCGCGCCTGCGGCTGGACCCGCAGCGCGGCTGGGCGGTCAACGATCCGGCCGAACTGGCCAAGGTGCTGGCGAAGCTGACGGCGGTGCAGGCCGACTTCGCGAAGTCCGGAAAAGCGGTGTCGATGGCCGACCTCATCGTACTGGCAGGCAATGCCGGTGTCGAACAGGCGGCCAGCAAGGCGGGCTATCCGGTGAAGGTGCCCTTCGCGCCGGGCCGCGTCGATGCGGCGCAGGACCAGACCGACGTGGCATCGTTCGCGTACCTCGAACCCAAGGCCGACGGTTTCCGCAACTTCTACACGGCCGACTACCGGCTCGACCCGGCCGCCGCGCTGGTCGACAAGGCCGACGCCCTGAACCTGACGGTGCCGGAGATGACGGTGCTGGTGGGCGGCATGCGCGCGCTGGGCGCCAATGCCGGCAAGTCGAGCGCGGGGGTCTTCACCGCGACGCCGGGCAGTCTCGACAATGCCTTTTTCGTCAACCTGCTTTCGATGGACACGGTCTGGTCGAAGAGCGCGGCGCCGGGGCTCTATGACGGCAAGGACCGCAAGACCGGCAAGCTGCGCTGGACCGCGAGCCCGGTGGATCTGGCGTTCGGGTCGAACTCCGAACTGCGCGCGGTGTCGGAGGTCTACGCCTCGGACGATGCGAAGCAGAAGTTCGTGGACGACTTCGTGGCGGCGTGGGCGAAAGTGATGAACGCCGACCGGTTCTGACCCTAAATCCTCCCTGTCGCGA
>NZ_ALVC01000171.1:0-15378 GCF_000293195.2 Sphingomonas sp. LH128 | reverse complement strand
CCCCCCCCCCGCCTCGATCATGCTGGAGGACCATGCCGCCTACATGGGCACCAAGGCGGGCGCCGACCACGTGATCCGCTGTGTGGCCAACGAATTCGGCCATCGCGGCATCCGGGCCAACTCGGTCGCGCCCGGCTTCACGGCCACGCCGATGACCGAGAAAGCGGCGAAGAATACGGCGATCACCGATACCTTCGCCAAGGAATATCCCTTGGGCCGCGTCGGCACCAGCGAGGACATCGCCGAGGCCGTCTCGTGGCTGGCGGGCGACGCCTGCTTCATGAGCGGGCAGGTGCTGCAGGTGAACGGCGGCCTGACCCTGCGCCGCAATCCCACCAACGCCGAGATCGTCTCGGCCGTGAAAGCCGCCAGATCCGCAGTGGGCCAGTCCGCCGTGGATCAGGCGGCATGATCCGGGGCGTCCACCACCTCGCCATCTCGACGCCGGACCTCGAACGGTTCGTCGATCACTACCAGCGCTGGTTCGGCTTCGAGCGCGCCGGCAAGGAGGGCGGCTGGCAGCCCGGCAACGCCCGCATCGACACTATGGTCGGCCTCACGGACAGCAGCGCCCGCTATGAGATGATCCGGCTGGGCAACCTGCATATCGAAGTCTTCGAATATGCCAGCAACGATCCGCAGGTGGTCCATCCGCGCATGTGCGACCGGGGCATCACCCATATCTGCCTCTATTGCGACGACGTCTTCGCCGAGTACGAGCGGCTCACCGCGCTGGGCATGGAGTTCAACTGCGCGCCCGGCGGCTCGGCGGCGACCCGCGCCACGTACGGCAAGGACTGCGACGGCAACGTGGTGGAACTGCTGCAGATCGTCGATCCGGACTGCGGGTTCGGGTTCGAAAAACTGGCGGTAACTGAGGCTGCGGCGTGATCGCCACGTCGTCCCGGACTTGATCCGGGACCGCTGGCGGTCTTTAGATCAGTGCTGGCAGAGGGGGCTTCGACAAGCTCAGCTAAGACCCTTCGACAAGCTCAGGGTGAGCGGAGGTCGTGTAATAACCTATAATTCCGCTCAGGCTGAGCCTGTCGAAGCCCCCGCGTCACACGCCCACGGTCCCCGAACAAGTCCGGGACGACGAAATTGGATGCACTGCTTGCCCGATACCAATCCCTACATCGACGACCCGGAACGCGAACGCCGCCTCGCCTATGCTTTCGAGGAAATCGCCCCCGACCACTACCGCGTCGCGCCGGTCCCGAGCGATCTCCTGCGCCTCTACGGCGGCATGGCGCTGTCGCAATGCCTTGCCGCCGCGCGACTGACGGTGCCGCAGGACAAGGTCGCGCACAGCCTCCACGCCTATTTTCTCCAGCCCGGCCTGATCGACCGCGCAGTGGAGTTCAGCGTCACGCGCGAGAGCGACGGACGCACGTTCTCCAACCGCACCGTACGCATGACGCAGGACGGCGCGCCGATCCTCAACCTGATGGCCTCCTTCAAGGCGCCCGAGCCTTCCGGCCGCCACGGCTTCCCGATGCCCGACGTGCCGGAGCCCGAAGGCTTGACCAGCCTCGCCGAACTGGTGGCGCAATACGGCGATCGCCTGCCCGAACGCCACCGTCCCTTCTGGCGTCGCCGCCAGCAGATCGACTGGCGCCCGATCGGCATGTTCCCGTTCGACGAGCGCGACGTTCGCCCGGCGACGCGCAGCTTCTGGTTCCGCCTGAACGACACGATCGACGGCCCGCTCGACGTCCACCAGCGCCTGCTCGCCTATGCCTCGGACCTGCACATCTTCCACACGGCGCTGGGGCCGCTGGGCATCGGCTGGGCCAACGACTTCCTGCAGAGCAGCAGCCTCGACCACGCGATCTGGTTTCATGATGACTTCCGCGTGGACGAATGGATGCTCTACGCGATGGACAGCCCCGCCGCGACCGATGCGCTGGCGCTCGGCCGGGGCAACATCTTCCGCCGCGACGGCGCTCTCGTCGCCACCGTCAGCCAGCAGGGCCTCGCGCGGATGCTGGACCAGAAACGCGAAGGAAAGCTGTGACCGAGCTGTTCACTCCCGCAAAACCGCACCGCACCTTCGAGGATCTGGAACTCGGCGAGTTCCGCCGCTCCTCCTCGCGCACGGTGACGCAGGAAGAAATGCTGGAGTTCGCACGCAAGTACGATCCGCAATGGTTCCACACCGACCCGGAAAGCGCCGCGCAGTCGGTCTTCGGCGAAGTGGTGGCGAGCGGCATCCACGTCCTCGCGCTGTGGCGGCAGATGGACCACGAGATAAACTGGGACATCGACTGGGTCTGCGGCGTGGGCTGGGACGAACTGCGCTTGAAACGCGCGATCCGGGCCGGCGACACGATCCACGTCACCAGCGAGATCGTCAGCCTCGAACCCTCCAAGACCCGCACCGATCGCGGCACGGCGATGACGCGCTATGCCGTCGTGCTGGAAGACGGGACCGAGGCGGTGACGTTCACCAGCATCAACCTGGTGTACACGCGCGGCGCGAGGGAGCGGATGGCCGGCACCGCGCGCTAGAAACGCGGGTGCCGGGCCACCCCCTCATGGCTCTGTAACCGAGGGGGCTTCGACAAGCTCAGCCTGAGCGGTGTGGAGAGCAGTTTTTCAGGTCCCGCTCAGGCTGAGCTTGTCGAAGCCCCCTCCGCCACCTACCGCCGCTGATCGAACCGCCGCCCGAGCATGGCCCCGGCTATATTGACCTTCTGGATATCGATCGCCCCGCCCGCGATGCCCCAACCCCACGAGTCCCGCAGGCGGCGCTCCATCGGGAACTCCTTCGAGTAGCCGTAAGCCCCCATCAGCTGCATCGCATCGCCCGTCACCTCGCGCGCGATGGTGTTGGCGAAGCACTTGCCGGTGGAGCTGTGCAGCACCGAAGGCAGGCCATCCTCGGCCAGCGAGGCGGCGCGCCAGATCAGCAGGCGGGCGGCCTCGATCTTCATCTGCATCTCGGCGAGCTTGATCTGCACCGCCTGGAATTCGGCGATGGGCTTGCCGAACTGCTTGCGCTCCTGAACGTAGACGCTGACGTCCTCCAGCGCGCCGGAAGCCTGCGCCAGCGACATCGTGGCATTGCCGCAGCGTTCGAGGTCGAAGGCTTCCATCAGCTTCTTGAAGCCGCCGCCGGCCTGCACGATCACGTTATCCAGCGGCACTTCGCAGTCGTCGAAGTTGATGTCCGACGACGGCACGCCGCGAAAGCCCATCAGTTCCTCGTTCGGACCGAAGGAGATGCCGGGCGCGTCCTTCTCCACCAGCACCGCGCCGATGCCCTTGGCGCCCGGATCGTCCGAGAGACGGCAGTAGACGACATAGGCGTCGGAATGCCCGCCGCCCGAGCACCAGCGCTTGGTGCCGTTGATGATCAGCTTGTCGCCCTTTACCACGCCCTTGGTCTTGAGGTCGGTCAGCGCGCTGCCCGCGTCCGGTTCGGACATGGAAACCGCCACCACCATGTCACCCGAGCAGACGGCGGGAACCACGCGCTTCTTCAGCGTGTCGGACGCAAAGTGCTCGATCGCGCGCACCGGTCCGACCGAGCTTTCGAAGATCGGAAAGCCGACCGCCGAGGAAATCTTGCCGAATTCCTCCAGCACGATCAGCGCCTCGATGTTGCCGAGGCCGAGGCCACCGAGATCGCTCGACACGTTGATGCCCAGGAAGCCCATCTCGGCATAGCGCTTGACCAGCGCGCGGCTCGGCGGCTTGTTGTCGCGCTCCAGCTCGGCAGCGATGGCGGGCAGCTCGGCGCGGGCGAAGGTGCGGGCAGCTTCCTGCAGTTGGAGCTGGTCTTCGGTCAGCTTGAAGTTCATCGTTTCTTTTCCGTCAGAGCAAATGGGGCTGTTCGATGAGGTTCGCGAGCGCGGCCATGAAGCGGCCACCGTCGGCCCCGTCGATCGCGCGGTGGTCGCACGAGAGCGAAAGGTGGAGCACCGGCACGATGCGGATCGCGCCGTCGTCGTCGATGGGCTCGGGCCGGGCAGTGCCGACCGCCAGGATCGCGCCCTGCGGCGGGTTGATGATGGCGTCGAACTGTTCGACCCCGAACCCGCCGAGGTTGGAGAGCGAAAAACTGCCGCCGGTGAATTCCTCCGGCTTGAGCTTGCCGCTGCGGGCGCGCTGGGCGAGGCCCTTCATCACACTCCCGATGTCGGCCACGGAGAGATCGTCGGCCCCGAAGACGATCGGGGTGACGAGGCCCTTGTCGGTCGCCACCGCCACCGCAACATCGGCCGAGCCGAAGCGGTGGATGTCGTTGCCGTGGACCTGCACGTTGACGGCGGGCACTTCCATCAGCGCCAGCGCGCAGGCCTTGACGATGAAGTCGTTGACGCTGGGCTTGTCCGGGCCGAGCGAGGCTCGCAGCGCCAGCAGCCGGTCCGCACGGACGCGGCGACGTACGTAGAAGTGCGGGATCTGCTGCTTGGCCTCAGTGAGCCTGCGCGCGATGGTCCGGCGCATCGAGGACATCGGCATGACATCGACATTGCCCGATGCCGGACGCGGTGCGGGCGCTGCCGCGACGGGGGCCGGGGCCGCGCTGGCGGGCGCCGGAGGGGGCGCCGGAGGGGGCGCGGGTGTCGGGGCGGCCTGCTGGACGATCGCCAGCACGTCGTCACGCCGCACTTTGCCGCGCGCGCCGGAGCCCTTGATCGTGGCGAGGTCCAACCCGTGCAGCGCGCCGAGACGGCGGGCGACAGGAGTGGAGAGCACCGGGCTGTCCGGCGTCGCCGCGAAGACGCCGACAAGCTGCGGCTGCGCCTCGGGCCGCGCAGCTTGATGCACGTCCTGCGCGAAGATGCGACCACCCCTGCCCGTGCCGGTGACGGTGGCCAAATCGACGCCAAGGCGCTGCGCCTCCGCCAGCGCGGCGGGGCTGATGGCAAGGCCCTCGGGCACCGGCGGCGCGGCGGGCGTAGCGGGCCTTTCCGGTTCCACGGCAGGTGCGGGTGCAGCATCGTCACCATCAGGCCCGAAGCCACTTTCGGACGGCGTGAACGCCGCGATCACCGCGTCGATCTCCGCCGCGCTGGCTTCGCCGCCGTCGCTCAGCACCGCCAGCAGCGCGCCGACCGGATAAGTCTGCCCGGCTTCGGCAAGGATACGCACGAAGCGGCCGTCCTTGTCCGCCTCGATCTCGTTGGTGATCTTGTCGGTCTCGACGAGCGTGAGCACGGCGCCGCGTTCGAACGGGGCATTCTCGGCCACCATCCAGTCGGCGATCGTGCCTTCGGCCATTTCGATGCCCCACTTGGGCATCGTGAAGGGCGTGAGCTTTGCCATGTGCCCTCCCCTCAGCGGAAGGCGAGGACGCGGCGAACCGCTTCCTCGATCTTCTGCGGCGAAGGCACCCAGGCACGCTCCAGATTGCGGGCGAAGGGGATCGGGCTATGCGGCGCGGTCACCATCGCGGGCGGGGCTTTCAGGCTCGTGAAGGCGCGCTCGGTCACCATCGCGGCGATATCGGCCGCCAGGCTGCAACGCGGCGGGCTTTCGTCCACCACGACGAGGCGGCCGGTCTGCTCCACCGATTCCAGGATCGCGTCCTCGTCGAGCGGACTGGTGGTGCGCAGGTCCAGCAGGTCGATACCGACGCCGTCCTTCGCCACTGCATCCGCCGCTTTTTCGGAAAAGTTCACCATGCGCCCGCAGGCGACCACGGTGACGTCGCCACCCTCGCGCACCACGCGCGCTTCGCCGAAGCGCTGGCGGTGGTCGCCCTCGGGCACTTCGCCCTTCACGCCGTAAAGCGTCTTGTGTTCGAAGAACATCACCGGATCGTCGCCGCGCAGGGCTTCGGTCAGCAGGCCCTTGGCGTCGGCCGGGGTGGTGGGCAGCACCACCTTGAGGCCGGGCATCGCCGTCAGCATCGCATAGACCGACTGGCTGTGCTGCGCCGCCGTCTGCATCCCGGCGCCATAGACCAGCCGCACCACGGCGGGGCACTTGGTCTTGCCGCCGAACATGTAGCGGAACTTGGCCATCTGGTTCCAGATCTGGTCGAGGCTGACGCCCACGAAGTCCGCGAACATCAGTTCAGCCACCGGCCGCTTGCCCGAAAGCGCCGCGCCCGCCGCCGCGCCGATGATGGCGCTTTCGCTGATGGGCGTGTCGATCACGCGCTCGGGGCCGAATTTCTTCCAGAGGCCCGGGCTGGTGCCCCAGATGCCGCCGATCGCCTCGGGGCCGCCGGCGGTGCCGTTGCCGCCCACCACGTCCTCGCCCAGCAGAATGATGTCGGAATCGCGTTCCATTTCCGCGTTCAGCGTCGAGACGATTGCCTCGCGGATGTTCATGATGGCCATTCGCTGGTCCTCAGTAATATTCGACGTAGACGTCGTCGGCGACGGTGGCGGGATCGGGCTGCTCGTCGGCACGCGCCTCGGCCACGGCTTCCTCGATCAGGGCGAGCACTTCGGCGTCGACCGCATCGAGATCCTCATCGGTCAGCAGCGCGGCGCCGGTCACGCGCGCGCGGAAGGCCCTGAGGCAGTCCCGCTCGGCACGGATGCGATCGAGTTCGCCCTTGCCGCGATAGCGCTGCGGATCGCCTTCGAAGTGGCCGTAGTAGCGCTCGGTATCCAGCTCGATCGCGGCGGGGCCGTTACCGGCGCGGACATATTCGAGCAGCTCGGTGAAGGCCGCATAAGTCTCGAAGAAGTCGCAGCCATTGGCCCGCCAGGCCTTCATCCCGAAGCCCTCGGCACGGCTGGCGATGTCCTTGCTGGTGCCCACGGCGTAGGCATCGCCGGTATGCTCGGAATAGTGGTTGTTCTCGAAGACGAAGATCGCCGGAACCTTGGTAACGACGGCCAGGTTCATCGCCTCGAAAGTGGTGCCCTGGTTGCAGGCGCCGTCGCCCGAGAAAGTCACGCCCACCCTGCCCTTGCCGTCGATGCGCGCGGCGATCGCGGCGCCCACCGCCTGCGGTGCACCGCCGCCGACGATGCCGTTGGCGCCCAGCATCCCGACGTCGAGGTCGGCGATGTGCATCGAGCCCGCGCGGCCCTTGCAGAGCCCTCCGGCGCGGCCGTAGATCTCCTTCATCATGCCCTTCACGTCGCAACCCTTGGCGATGCAGTGGCCATGGCCGCGATGGGTGGAGACGATCTTGTCGTCCACGGTCAGCTGATCGCAGATGCCCACGGCAACCGCTTCCTGCCCGGCGTAGAGGTGCGTGAAGCCGCCGATCTCGCCGGTCTTGATCTCTTCGTGCAGGCGTTCCTCGAATTCGCGGATGGTCTTCATCCGGCGATAGGCGCCCAGCAGTTCGTCGCGGTTCAGTTGCATCGCCGCTGCTCCCGTTGGTGTTCTTAAATCGTCGTCCCGAACTTGATCCGGGACCGGTGGCTGTCTTTAGGCGCGCTCTGCCGAGGGTTGGGTGACGCTCGGCCAGCGGTCCCGGATCAAGTCCGGGACGACGTCCTTGTCACAAGTCATCCGGCCCCTTCCCGTGCGTGTAGATGTAGTCGTCCAGCACCTTGTGGAAGTGGCGGATGCGCAGTTCCTGATCGCCGATGTGCAGGCCGGGGAAGAAGTCCGACTGCATGCCCGTCTGCACCGTCGGCAGGTTGAAGGCATCCTGATCGAGCACCTGACCGATGGTCTTGTCGCCGTGTTTGAAGCGCTGATGGCGGACCCGCTCCGGCCATTCCTCACCCTCGGGGACGAGGCCGAACATCCAGATGTCGTAGTACATCTTGTTCGGGTCGGTGGCGTGCGGGCGCTGACGGAACAGCATGACGTCGTCCGCGTGGACGTTCACCGACACGTTCGGGAAGATCGTGTAGTGGTAGTCGTCGGTCAGTTGCTCGTCATTGAGTTCGGAATAGTCCTTGCCCTGCGCCGCGCCATGCTCGCGCTTGAACAGTTGCACGTCGCGGCGGATGTCGGAGACGCGGCCTTCGTATTCTGCCGGGTCCATCCCCGCATGCACCATGATCTCGTGGATCGCGGGCGGGATCTGGCTCGGCATCGCCACACGCGGGGATATCGCCGCGAAGGGGATCAGGTAGCGGTTGTGCTTGCCGTAGCAGTCGATCTGGACGTTGACGTCGTCGAGATACCACTTGAGCTGCGGGTGGATGCCCTGGACGTGGTAAGTCTCGCTGAAGGCATCGACCGAAGTTTTCCAGTTGCAGTCCCACTCGACGGTGATGTCGCGCATCCACGCCATCCGCTCGGGATGATAGGGTTCGAGGTGGCGCTTCAGCGGATCGATGAAGTCGTCGAACGGCTCGACCTTCGGATCGAGCGAGAACCATACGAAGCTGTTCCACTCGACACAGGGCAGCGGCGTCAGCTTCATGCCGTCCGGGCCGCCCTGCACGAAGGTGCACAAGTCCGGGATATGCTCGAGCTTGCCGTCGAGGCCGTAAGTCCAGTGGTGATACATGCACTGGAACTTCTCGGCATTGCCGCGCCCCTCGGGACGCAGGCGGTTGCCGCGATGGAGGCACAGGTTCGGGAAGGCGCGGATCGAGCCGTCGGCCTGACGCACGATCAGCACGGATTCCTTGCCGATATCAGTGCAGATATAGTCGCCCGGTTCCTTCAGGTCGTCGGAGCGGCCGCCGAGCAGCCACACCTTGGTCCAGACGCGCTCCCACTCCAGCTTCATGAAATCGGGCGAGTAGTAGCGCGCGGCCGGGATTATGTCGGTGCCCAGCTCCGGATCGGGCGCACGCTCCGTCGGGGTGCCGTTGCCCACGGACTCGGGATCGACGCGAAACACGTCGACGACGCGCTTGACGTCCATCGACGCCCGGTCCCAGCCCATGACATGCGGCTTCATCAGAAGTGCGTCCTGTTGGTGAAGCCCCCGTCGACGACGAGGTGCGACCCGTTGCACCAGCTGGCAGCGTCGCTGGCGAGGAAGGCGATGGCCTTGGCCACTTCCTCCGGTCGGCCGAGGCGGCCCGAAGGCTGCTGGCGAAGCTGGGAAGCGTAGAACTTCTCCATCGTGCCCTTGATCATGTCCCAGTTGCCGCCCTCGAACTCGATCGGACCAGGGGAGACGACGTTGACGCGGATGCCGTTCTTGCCGTGCCACAGCGCCAGCTGCTTGCCCCAGGTGACGAGGCTGGCCTTCATCGCGTTGTAGGCCTGCGGACCGCCCATCGCCTCGCCCACCGAAGTCGAGCCGAGCAGGACGATTGCGCCGCGCTGCTGCTCGGTCATCTTTTCGATCACGCCCTCGACCGCGCGGACCACGCCCATCACGTCGGTCTCGAAGGCGTTGTACCAATACTTCTCGCTGCCCATGCCGCCGCCGGCCGAGGTGAACGGCACGAGGATATCGACGCCGTCGAGCGCTTCGATCGCCCAGTCGATCCAGGCCTTGTATTCCTCGGGCTGCTTGGCGTTGACGGCCTTGCCGACGACTTTGGTGCCGTACTTCGAGAGGTTGGCGACGGCGTCCTTGACGCTATCCTCGCTGCGCGCGGTGAGCGCGATGTCGCAGCCCTCGCGCGCCAGGACTTCGGCCACCGAGTAGCCGATGCCGCGCGCCGCGCCGACGAGGATCGCCTTCTTGCCCGCCAGTCCCAGATCCATTCGCTTCTTCCTTGTTCCGTATGGCCGCGGAGTCGGAGTGCGGCCTTGAAGTCTTGAGAGGACTGTAAGCCCCTCGCCCCGGACGATGCAATAAAAAAGACAATCACGACTGCCTTTTTTATTGCGATAGCTATGCCCCTCTCCCCAACGTCATTGCGAGGCGGCGAAGCCGACGAAGCAATCCAGGGCCGCGTAACCCGCCTTGGATTGCTTCGCTGCGCTCGCAATGACGAGCGGTGGGCTAACGCCCTTCGTCAAACCGCCTGCAACTCCGCGATCAGCCCTTCGCGCAGGCGGAACTTCTGGATCTTGGAGGTCGACATCGGCCACTCCGCGACGAAGCGCACATGACGCGGGATCTTGAAGCTGGCGATGCGGCCCTTGCAGTGGTCGATCAGTTGCTGCTCGCTGGCGCTCTCGCCCTCGGCGAGTTCGACGAAGGCGGCAGGGACTTCGGCGTAGCGGTCGTCCGGCAGGCTGACGACCTGCGCCAGCTTCACCGCCGGATGAGTCTGCAGCATGGCCTCGATCTCCGCCGCCGCGACGTTCTCGCCGCCGACTTTGAGCATGTCCTTGGTGCGGCCATGGAACATGACGTTGCCGTCCGCGTCGATCGAGCCGATGTCGCCGGAGAAGAACCAGCCGCCCCGGATGGCCTCGGCGGTCTTTTCGGGGGCGTTGTAGTAGCCCTTGAGGATGTTCGGGCCGCCCAGCACGATCTCGCCCTGCTCTCCCGGCCCGCAATCCTCGCCGGTTTCTGGATCGACGATGCGGACATTCCACTCGTCGAGCGGCACCCCGCAGCGGCCGGTGCGCACGTCATAGCTGTCGGAAAGACGGCTGGTGGAGACGGTGCCCGCGCCTTCCGTCAGCCCGTACGTGCCGACCTGGATGGTGTGCGGCATGGCCTCGGCGACCGCCAGTTTGATCCATTCGGGCTGGACCGCGAAGTTGGAGTTCATCACCCGCAGCTTCGACAGGTCGGTATCCTTGAAGGTCGGGTGGGTGATGAGGTCCTGCATGATCGTGACGAAGCTGGGATAGGCGATCGTCGCGCCCTCCTTGCCCAGCATCGCCAGCCCCACCCCGGCATCGAAGCGCGGGATCGTCATGTAGACGCCGCCAAGGTCGAGGATCATCGTCATCGGCAGGATGCCGGCGATGTGGAAGATCGGCAGCGGCGACCAGACCTTGTCCTCGCCGGTGCATTCGTAGCGCACACCGAGATTGCGGCTGTTCGCCACTTGCGCGCGGTGGCTGATCATCGCGCCCTTGGGATTGGCCGTGGTGCCCGAAGTATAGAGGATCATCGCCGTATCCTGCGGCGAGACGGCGTCGATCCGCGCATCCACTTCGGCCTCGGGCGTCTCCAGCCCCGCCCCCAGCGCCGCGCGGGCGGAAACAAGGTAAGGCGCGCACCGGTCGTCCAGGCACACGATGCTGCGCAGGCGGGGCGCCTCGGGCAAGGCAAGCGCCCAGGGATCCTCCGCCTGCGTCAGCGAGGGCAGCGCCGCTTCGAGACGCGCGCTGAAATCGAGACCGTCGGCGACTTTGCCGATGGTAATGATCGTCACGAGATCGGCGTCGGCGGCGACGAAGCCCAGTTCGCTCGCCTGATACCGCGCGTTGACCGGCACCGCGACGGCGCCCGTCATAGTGATGCCGTAGAACGCTGTGATGAAGTCCACGCAAGTCGGCAGCAGCAGACCGACGTTGTCGCCGGGCTTCACGCCCATCGCCACGAACGCCCGCGCCCAGTTGCGCGCCGCCTCGTTCAGTTCGGTATACGTCAGCCGCCGGTCCGGCAGTACGATCGCATCGCGGTCCCCGAACTTGCCTGCCGAGGATCGCACCATCTCGCCCATAGTCAGGATTGGCCTATCGCCCATTCCCGCTCTCCCATGTCCTGTGCTCTTATCAGATCGCGCGGCAAAGCGCCCGATCATGCGAACTGTGTTTGACGCCAGCTTATCAAGCGGCGGGAAAAATACAATCAGTCATGTCTGTTTTGTTTACAGGGGTGGCAAGGTGATGCCAGCGGGGCGATATCCGCAGGAATGGCCGCGATCCGGGGCCTTCGGGTGCTTGCCTAACGGGCGGTCCAGAGCGTAAGCGGATTGAATCCGCAATCACTGCCGACAGCATTTTCCAGGCGAATCACATGGCTCTTTCGCGCACGCGCACCACCCGCACTGCAAAGCCCGCCGCTCCCAAGGCGTCTCCCGCAAAGAATGGCGGCACGACCCTGCAGGCGACCAAGGCGGCACAGACGCGGGGGCGGCTGATCGAGGCGACGGTGCGCTGCCTCGTCAAGCACGGCTACGCCAACACCACGACGCCGCGCGTGGCCGAGGAGGCGGGCCTGTCTCGCGGAGCGATGATGCATCACTTCGAGAACGGCGCCGCGCTCATCAAGGCGACGATCATCGAACTGCACGAAAAGCGCCTGCGCGCTTTCCGCCGCGCCGCCGAGAAGCCGGAGGAGCACGACGTCGATACGCTGGTGGAAGTCTACTGGGCGCAGGTCCAGAAACCCGCGTTCATCGCCTTCCACGAACTTGCCGTGGCGGCGCGCACCGACAAGGACCTCGGCGCGATCCTCTTCCCGCTGCAGGAGGAATTCCGCGAACGCTTCAACGCGCAGGCTGATGCTCTTTTCCCCGAATGGCGCGATGCTCCGGCCCAGTTCGACATGGCCATGAACCTGTCCCAGACGATCCTCGAAGGCATGGCCATCGCGGTGCAAACCGGCGCGATGGACAAGGCCAAGGTCCCGGCCATGCTGACCCATCTTGAGAACCAGATCCGCGCGCTGATGCCGTGGCACAAGGGCGTCGCCGTCTCGTAAAAACAATCTTGTTTGTCTTTTTGATCGCCCGCCGCTACCGTGGTGGCGGGCAGAGGATCAACGCGGCGTAAGTCGGCCTCTGTCCCGATTCGTGAGGACAAGAGATTTGAACGCGCCCAGCAACTACACCGCGAAAGTGTTCCGCCCCGAAGACGATGGCCCGGACCGTCCGGCGCGCGGCCTTGACGAAGAGGCGCTGCGCCAGCAGTCCACGATCTACCGTGACGACATGCTCGCCGGGCAGACAGTGCTGATCACGGGCGCGGGCAGCGGCATGGGCAAGGCGGCGGCGTTCCTGGCGGCCAGGCTGGGCGCCAACGTCGCGATCTGCGGGCGCGACCTGGACAAGCTGCAGACCACCGTGGACCTCGTGCGCGAAGAGGTCGGCAACGAAGTCCTCGCCGTATCGACCAACATCCGCGATCCCGAAGGCGTCGAGGCGCTGATCGGCACGGTCCATGACCACTTCGGCGGGCTCGATACGCTGGTCAACAACGCGGGCGGGCAGTTCCCGCAGGACGCCATAGACTTCACCCGCAAGGGCTGGCTGGCGGTGATCGACACCAACCTCAACGGGACATGGTGGATGATGCAGGAAGCCGCCAAGCGCTGGCGCGAGGACGGCAAGCCGGGCAACATCGTCAACATCGTCGCCAACGTCGAGCGCGGCATGCCGCAGGCGGCGCACACCTGCGCGGCGCGCGCGGGGGTGATCTACCTGTCCAAGACGCTTGCCACCGAGTGGTCGCAGTGGAACATCCGCGTCAACTGCATCGGCCCCGGCGTGATCGAGACCGAGGGCTTCCGCATGTACCCGGAGGAAGCGCTCAAGCGCTTCCACAAGGCCAACCCGATGCGGATGCGCGGCAACGCCTGGGACGTGGCCGAGGCGATCGCCTACCTGGCCTCCCCGGCGGCGCGGTTCATCAATGGCGACCTCATCATCATGGACGGCGGGCAGGCCCAGTGGGGCGTTATCTGGCCCGCCGGAATGCCGGAATATTTCAGCGAGGACGGGGCGGCGTAGCCCTGCTCCCTCTTCCCGTCATCCCCGCGAAGGCGGGGACCCAACTGATGAGCGTGCAACAGGCACCGTCAGGAGATGGGTTCCCGCCTTCACGGGAATGACTGCTCTGTTTTTAGAAAACAACGGATGGAGAGAGACATGGGCCGGGTTGAAGGCAAAGTCGCGCTGGTCACCGGCGGCGGCTCGGGGCTGGGAGCGGCGGACTGCGAGGCGCTCGCCCGTGAAGGCGCCACCGTGGTCGTCACCGACGTGAAGCTGGAGACCGCGCTCGCCGTAGCCGACCGCATCGGTGGCGGCGCGCTGGCGATGGCGCTCGACGTGGCGGACGAAGGGCAGTGGATCGCCGTCATGCAGGAGATCGAGGCGCGCTTCGGCAGACTCGACGTGCTGGTGAACAACGCAGGCGTGGTGCTCAGCGCCGATGTCGAGGATACCACGCTCGAACAGTTCCGCTGGGTCAGCGCGATCATGACCGACGGCGTGTTCCTGGGCTGCAAGCATGCGATTCCGCTGATGAACAAGGGGAGCGGCGGCTCCATCGTCAACATGAGTTCGACCGGCGCCCTGCTCGGCTATCCGATCTTCTTCGCTTATTCCGCCGCCAAGGGCGCGGTGCGGGCGATGACCAAGTCGGTCGCGGTGATGTGCCAGGAAAAGGGCTACAAGATCCGCTGCAACTCGGTGCATCCCGGCGCGATCGAGACGCCGATGGTGCAGACCGCCGAAGGCCGCCTCGACAAGCCGAAGGAAATCCCGGACGGCGTCCTGCCTCCCGGCACGCCGGGCCATCCCAAGGACGTGGCGGCGCTGGTGCTGTTCCTCGCCTCGGACGAATCCCGCTTCATCACCGGCGCGGAGCTTGTCATCGACAACGGCGTGACGATCAGGCCGTTCTGACCGGTCAGAGCAGGAGCGGCTGCCCTTCCTCCATCGCCAGCAGCCAGGCTTTCGCCTCGATGCCGCCGGCGAAACCGGTGAGGTTGCCGCTCTTGCCGATTACCCGGTGGCACGGCGCGATGATCGAGATCGGATTGCGCCCGTTCGCCGCGCCGACCGCGCGGCTTGCACCCGGAGTGCCGAACCCGCGCGCGATCTCGCCATAGCTTCGCGTTTCGCCGAAGGGAATTTCCAGCAGCGCGGCCCAGACCTTGCGCTGGAACTCCGTGCCCCGGAAATCCAGCGGCAGGTCAAACACGCGTCGCCCGTCCGCGAAGTATTCGCGCAGCTGTGTCTGCGTGGCCGCTAGAACCGGATGTTCTTCGTCGATCAGCGGACCAAGGGGAACCCGGTCCGGCCGATCATTCTCCCACAACACCGCGACCAGCCCGGCGTCGCCGCCCACCAGCGTGAGTTCGCCCACCGGCGACGGCATCGTGCGGCGATAGAGAGGCTGTTCCATCCGCGCCTCCTTGCCGCCGCGGCGCCGGGTGTCAATCCGTCAGAGGATCATAACCGGAACATTTGTGCTATCTAACCTTTCAGCCAACGGTCCAGTTCGACGTGGAAATGCCTCAGCCGGGCTTCCTGCTCGCCCCAGAGCGGGCCACGGAATCCCCGCGAACGCGCGCCCGCCTGAACGATCGGCAGCAGGTCGGAGTCCTGATCCAGAACCTCGCCCATACCCGGCGGTTCGCCGAGCCCGGTATGGACCACCTCGGGCCGCGTCGCGCCCGTCACGTCGACGTCCGCGCCCAGCCCCATCCAGCCCGGCGCGCCATAGCCGGGCGCATCGACGTGGCGGGGGGGGGGGGGGGGGGGGGGGGGGGGAGGAGGCGGGAAATTCCCCCTCCGTCACCGACTTCGTCGGCGCCACCTCCCCGAGCAAGCTCAGGGAGGAACACGGACCTACCGCCCCATCCCGCGCGCCAGCCTGCCGAGCACTTCGCGCATCGACGCCGCGATTTCCGCAGGCTCCGGCGCGACGTCGGTGATGGCGCGCTCCATCGCCTCGGCC
>NZ_ALVC01000170.1:0-28140 GCF_000293195.2 Sphingomonas sp. LH128 | reverse complement strand
CCGCCGCGCAAGTCGCGCCGTTCCCCGAAGGTTTCCGGACCGAGGAGGTATCGACCAACGGCACCACGATCCACACCCGCATCGGCGGCAAGGGGCCGGCCGTCGTCCTGCTTCACGGCTATGGCGAGACCGGCGACATGTGGGCGCCGGTGGCGGCCGATCTCGCGCGCGATCACGCGGTCATCGTGCCCGACCTGCGCGGCATGGGCCTGTCGGCGAAGCCCGCCGGGGGCTATGACAAGAAAACGCAGGGGCAGGACATCGCCGGGCTGCTGGACGCGCTGAAGGTCGGCAAGACCGCCCTCGTCACGCACGACATCGGCAACATGGTGGGCTACGCCTTCGCAGCCCAGAACCGCGAGCGCGTCACCAGCTTTGTGCTGATGGATGCGCCGCTGCCGGGCGTCGGCCCCTGGGAGGAGATCCTCAAGAACCCGCTGCTTTGGCACTTCCGCTTCGGCGGCCCCGACATGGAGCGCCTCGTCGCCGGACGCGAACGGATCTACCTCGACCGGTTCTGGAACGAGTTCTCCGCCCGGCCCGAGCGTTTCAGCGAAGCCTCGCGCGTCCACTACGCTGCGCTCTACGCCCGGCCGGGAGCCATGCACGCGGGCTTCGCCCAGTTCGCCGCCTTCGACCAGGACGCGATCGACAACCGCGCCTTCGTGGCAGCGGGCAAGCTGGCGATGCCGGTGCTGGCGGTCGGCGGGGAGAAATCCTTCGGCCCGATGATGGCGACGGTCATGCGCTTCGCCGCCTCCGACGTCACCGAGGCCACCATCCCCGATGCCGGACACTGGCTGATGGAAGAGCAGCCAAAGGCCACCGTCGCAGCCGTGCGCGGCTTCCTCGACGCGCACAAGTGAGCGCCGCGTGCCTCACGCACTACCCAATCCAAGCATTACAGGAGCCACACAAATGACCGACTTTTCAGGAAAGACAGCTCTCGTCATCGGCGGCAGCCGGGGCATCGGCGCCGCGATCGTAAAGCGCCTCGCCGCAGACGGCGCGGCCGTGACATTCTCCTACGCCGGGGCGACAGACGCCGCGCAGGCGCTGGCCACCGAGACGGGCGCCAGCGCGGTCCGGTCGGACGCGGCGGACCGCAGCGCGGTGATCGCCCTTGTCGCCGATGCCGGACCGATCGACATTCTCGTCGTCAATGCGGGCGTTCTCGTGTTCGGCGATCCGCTGGAGCAGGACGCCGACGTCATCGACCGCATGATCGACGTCAATGTCCGCGCGCCCTACCATGCCGCCGTGGAGGCCGCCCGGCGCATGCCGGACAATGGCAGGATCATCTTCATCGGATCGACCAACGGGGACCGCATTCCATTCGCGGGCGGCGCGGCCTATTCGCTCTCCAAATCCGCGATACAGGGGCTGACCCGGGGCCTCGCCCGCGATTTCGGCGGCAGGGGCATCACCGTCAACACCGTCCAGCCCGGCCCGACCGATACCGACATGAACCCCGGCGACGGGCCGATGAAGGACCTCATGCACGGCTTCATGGCGATCAAGCGCCACGGCCGCCCGGACGAGATCGCCGGGATGGTCGCCTATCTCGCCGGTCCGGAGGCCGGCATCGTGACCGGCGCGCTCCATACCATCGACGGCGGGTTCGGGGCGTGATGCCCGATACCTGCAAACTCCGCATCGGCGATCAGCGGGCCGTAGCGGGTCCGCGTGTCCAGATTGGTCAAGTCGTAGCGGCGGTTTTGCGGCATTGAACTTCGGTGGAAGGGGCTTGTCCGCGCGACAGGCCCCTTCGCGATACCGCGCATTCAGGAGCCGTCAAAGCGGCCAATGCGTCCCGGCATGACGGCAAGGAGAGGTTGGATGGAGCAGGCTTTACGCGAGATGATCGACCGCGAGGCGATCCGCACTTGCGTGGCGCGACTGGCGCGCGGCGAGGACCGGCGCAGCGCGGATCTGATCCGCTCTTGCTGGTGGCCCGATGCCCGGTTCGACTACGGCGTGCATGGCGGCCCTTTCGACGCCTATCTCGCGTGGGTGGTGCCCGGCGCCGATGCGATCAAGGACACCCAGCACCTGCTTGGCCAGACGCACATCGAACTGGCGGGAGCCACCGCGCGCGCCGAGACCCACGTGTTCTCGTACCACCGTGTCGATATGGGCGAAGGCGATCGGGATACCTGCATCGGCGGACGCTATCTCGACACCTTCGAGAAGCGCGCCGGTGCCTCGGCCGAGCCGGAATGGCGGATCGCCGACCGGGTGATGCTCTACGACTGGGAACAGGACTGGGGCGCCGCAGCGGACTGGTCCAAAGGCGTGATGGGCTATCCTTTCACCGCAGACCATTTCCCCGGCCGCGCCAAGGGCGACTACAGCGAAGACTGGTTCGCAGGGAACGCGGCATGAGCGCGCCGCTTGCGGGCAAGGTCGCGCTGGTCACCGGCGCCAGCCGCGGCATCGGCAAGGGCATCGCGCTCGTCCTCGCCGAGCAGGGCGCCACGGTCTACGTCACCGGGCGCACCGTCAGGGAGGGCGACTACTACCTGCCCGGCACGGTCGGCGGCGCGGCTGCCGAGTGCGACGCGCGCGGTGCGACCAGCGGTGGCAGCGGCATCGCCGTCGCCTGCGACCATGGCGACGACGAGGCCGTGGCCGCGCTGTTCGCCCGCATCGCGGCGGAGCAGGGCCGCCTCGACATCCTCGTCAACAATGCCTTTACGCTGTCGGACGACCTGCTGGAACCCAAGGGCTTCTGGGAAAAGCCGCTCTCCAACCTCGAGATGTGGGACGTCGGGGTGAAGTCCAACTACGTCGCGGCGTGGCACGCGGCCAAGATCATGGCGCCGCAGAAGTCGGGGCTGATCGTGGCGATCTCGGGCTTCGCGGCGGTGACGTATACCTACAGCGTCATCTTCGGCACGTCGAAGTCGGCGGTCGATCGCATGGCGCGCGACATGGCGATCGAACTGGAACCTCACGGCGTCGCCTCGCTGACCTTGTGGCAAGGACTGACCCTGACCGAGAAGGCGCAGGACAACCTTGCCAAAATGGGCGACAAGATGACCACCTCGATCACCTCGATGCAGGGCAGCACGGTCGAGCATCCGGGGCGCGTCGTGGCCGCGCTCGCTGCCGATCCCGAGGTGATGAAGCGCTCGGGCGGGGAGTTCGTCACCGCCGAACTGGCGCAGGAATACGGCCTCACCGACGTGGACGGCAGCGTCATTGCATCGGCGAGGGCGACGCGCGGCTCGCCGATCTGGAAACCCGTTTCGGAGGTCGACTACCGTGGCAAATGATCGTGATGCCCGTATCGCGGCGATGCTGGACAAGCACGAGATCCGCGAATGCCTGGAGCGTTTCTCGCGCGGGATGGACCGCTTCGACCGCGCCGTCTACCTCTCCGCCTTCTGGGACGACGCCGAGATGGCGGCCGGACCTTTCGTGGGCAGCGCGGCGGACTGCTGGGACTGGGCGGTGCCGATGCACGAGGCCGGACAGATCGTCACGCATCACGCGCTGTTGCAGTCCAACATCGACCTCGACGGCGATACCGCCCATGCCGAGACGTATTACCAGTTCGTCGGCCGCAACCGCGACGAGAGCCTGTGGATCGCGGGCGGACGCGATGTCGACCGGCTGGAGCGGCGGAACGATGCATGGAAGATCGCGCTGCGCACCAACGTGATCGAGTGGGGCTGCCTGCCGCCGCCAATGCCGATCCCCTTTGCCGACGTGCCCGACATCGCGCTGAACGGCGTATCGGCCCGCGATCCCGGCGATCCGTCCTATCACCGCCCGCTCGTCAACCGGCGCCAATCCGCCAATCCGGGAAAGCCGTCTTGAGCGGACTTGCCGGCAAGGTCGCGCTCGTCACCGGAGCGACGCGCGGGATCGGCAAGGGCGTCGCCTGCGCGCTGGCGGATCAGGGCGCGACGGTTTACGTCACCGGTCGCACGCTCTCCGCAGGCGGCCACGTCCTGCCCGGCTCGCTCGAAGAGACGGTCGCCGAAGTGAACGCGCGCGGCGGGCGCGGTGTCGCTGTTGCGCTGGACCTGCTCGACGATGCCCGGATCGGCGCGGTGTTCGATCAGCTCGCGCGCGACGAAGGGCGGCTCGACCTGCTGGTGAACAACGCCATGGCCATTCCCGACAGCATGACCGAGCGCACCGGTTTCTGGGAAAAGCCGCTTCAGGATGAATGGCAAATCTGGGATACCGGCCTGCGCGCCGCTTACGTCGCCGCCTGGCATGCCGCGCGGATCATGGTGCCGCAGGGTTCGGGGCTGATCGCGGCGCTGTCCGGCTACGTCGGGGTGACCTACACGTACGATGTGGTATTCGGCACGACCAAGACCGCGACCGACCGCATGATGCGCGACATGGGCCGCGAACTTCAGGGCACCGGCGTCAGCGCGGTCTCGCTCTGGCAGGGCTTCACGTATACCGAGCGCGCGACCGAGAACCTCAAGTCGGTTCCCGGCATGGCCAGCCAGCTCAACAGCGCGGTCGGCTCCTCGCCGGAGTTTCCGGGCCGGGTGATCGCGGCGCTGGCGATGGACCCGGCGGTCGGGGACAGGTCCGGCGGCACCTTCATCAATGCCGAGCTGGCAATGGAATACGGCGTGACCGACAAGGACGGGCGCACGATCCCTTCGCTGCGCGAAAGCCGGGGCGCACCGCTCTGGGGCGCCGGCGACACGACATGGACGGAGCCGGCGAGCAAGGTTTCATAAGGACGATCGCGCGGCTTCACCGGTGCGCTTTCCTACAGGCCGCGCCGTCCGGTACATTGCTCCGCATGGCCCGTCCGCTTCACAAGGTTACACCGCAAGGTGACACATTGCCCTCACAAGGTGACATGTTGTCCTTACAAGGTGACACTTCCGCCGCGAAATGTGTCACCTTGCGCGTGCAAGGTGACACATTCCTGCCCAAGGTGACACCTTTTCCCCCTGGACAGTGTAAACCGTGTAAACCCTGTCACCTTGCAGCGCGCCTGCGGTCACGCGTTGGCCAGCCCGGGAGGCTCTTCGCGGGCGAACGTCGGCTGTATCGCCTTGCCGTCCCGCGCGCTCAGGAACGCGCGTACCTTGCGTTCGGCCCAGGTGTACGCGTGGGCGAAGACGATGCCGAACCCGATCGCCACGGAAAGCGCCACCCACGGCTTCGGCCCGTGGAACATACGGATGATCAGCGACCGGACCTGATAGTGGCTGAGATACATGAACATCGACGAACCGGCGACTTCGGACACCATCGACTTCACGAACGACGGCACCTTGATCGACGTTCCGAATAGCAGCAGCGCCGCTCCGCCCAGTATATAGGCGCTGGCCGAGGTGACACCGTGATGAACCAGCACGGCGACGCACACCACCGCCATCGCCACCATCCGGCTCTGCAGGTCCCGCGCGCTGGCCATCAGCATGCCCACGGCGACCGTCCACATGTACCAGATCGGCGTGCGGTGGAAGATGTAGTTGGTATCCCAGACCCTCTCCACCGTCCAGCTGACCACCGTGGCCACCGCGACCAGTACCGTGCAGAACGTCATCGGCCTTGCCTTGAGAAACTCGCGGATCGCTGGGAACGAGAACAGTGCGGCGAGCACGAGCAGAAGCTGCATGTACAGCTCCGCGAAGTAGTAATAGGCGATGTGATACTGGTGCGGATCGAACCAGTTGGAGATCAGCAGCAGCGGCTTCACTTCCATTTTTCCAGCCCACAGCTGCATCGCGATGGTGACCATCAGGGTCGGGATGGCCACGCTGACGACGGTTCCGAAGATCGTGCCGACCTTTCCGGTGCGGCTGATCTCCGGCCACTGGAAGCGCATCACGCTATAGCCGCACAGCATGAACAGGAAATACGCCGCGCCCCAGTTCCGGCTGTAGACGAAGGTATCCAGATGCAGCGCTACGATGCAGATCATGAAGAAGGCGCGCGTCAGCATCGCGGCGTCCAGCTTGCGCCAGCTGTCGACGGCCGTGGTTCCGGCGCTCTTCTCCAGCTGCTCGACCGTCAGCGATTCCCAACCATCGGGAAGGGCGCCGAAACGGCCCTCGAAGCCGAGCGAGAACTGGATGTAGCTGAGCGAATCCCCGCCCATGCTTTCGAAGCTGTCGTTCGGCCCGATGCGGCGGCCGGGGAAGAACTGCCGGAAGAAGCCCTGCACGTCGCGCGGTGCAGCCTCCGCCGCCCGTTCCACGACCGGCTCGGGAGGCGCGGACTTGCGTTCCTCGACGAACTCCTGGGTCAGGACGCGGCGCATGGCCTTGCCGGTCGCCGTGCGCGGAATCTTCGGCATGACCCTGACGTGCAGGGAATCTCCGGCAACCACGCCGAACGCCTTCAGCGCCTCCGCCGCTACGGCATGCAGGCGGTCGGCGGAAATGTCGGTCGCATCGGACGCGACCAGCACGCCCTCGCCGCGCAGCGCGTCAGGCACCTTGGCGACAACGACCTTGCCGCTCTGGCCCAGCAACTGAGCGATGCGCGCCTCGAGCAGGTCCGGGTTGAGCTTCACCCCGCCCGAATTGATCAGATCGTCCGCGCGGCCGTCGTAGTAGAGGTAGCCGTCCTTCACATGGCCAAGGTCACTGGTTTCGAGCCAGCCATCGGCGTCGCAGAGATCGCGCATCTCCTCGCCGTCCAGCCGCCGGCGCGCGACGTGCGGCCCACGGATGCGGATGCGTCCTTCTTCGGAAATCCCGACCTCGGTGGCGCCGACAGGCTTGCCGACCGAGTCCAGCACCTCGTCGGAAACCTCCGAAATCTGCAGGAACGTGCTGCGCGAAGCCTCGGTGAGACCATAGTGCTGCACAATCCGGGCATTGGGGAACAGGTCGCGGATACCGCGCTTCTCGGCGGCCGACATGTACTGCGAACCGATCTCCAGCCACAGCAGCTTCTTGCCCGCATCCCCGATCACCGTCTTCTGCTGCAGCACGATGCGCAGCAGCGTGGGGACGGCCGACAGCGCATTCACTTCGCCCGCCTTGAGCATTCGGGCAAGTTCGAGCGGATCGAACCCGCGTGGCGGCAGATAGGACCGGCCGCCCACGGCACTGACCGCACGGATACGGCCGATCCCAAAGCTGTAGGTGACCGGGACGCCGACATACTCGCGCACGTCGGAAGTGAGGCCCATCTGGTCGATGATCCGCTCCGCCGCATCGGCCAGGTTTGCGTAAGTCAGGACAATGCCCTTGGGCTTGCCCTCCGTACCCGATGTATAAGTGACCTGAGCGGGCCGATCGTCGTGGATCAGCGGGCGGCTCTCGTCGAACCAGCCGCCCCCTTCTTCCGGCACGATGCAGGAAACGACGTCCAGTCCGGTCAGCGTCGCCGCATGCGCCTCGTCAGGAACATTGACGAAGGCCTGACGGGCCTCATTCAGCGCGAATACGTTCCGGACGTAGGACAGTGAACTTCGAGTAACGAGCGCGGTGGCTGTCAACTTCTGGTTGCGCACTGTAGAGCCCCTGTGCTGATCGCCGTGAGGCGATAGTGACGAACGGCACGAATCAGTGCTTGCACGCCAAGCCCCCAGTGCAATTCAGGCAGAAGGGTAAATCCGCTCCCTGCGCCCGAAAATGCTGAGAAACACCAACCGAGAAGCGTGATCACAGGATCGGGACGCCCCTTTCGAAGCGCCCTTTCCTGGGGGTTGGCTCACTCTCCGGTCTTGTGTGCCGAACCGACCGAACTGTCGGGGCGGCCGCTGCGCAGGACTTCGGCCCGCGTGCGGATATACTGGCGCAGGGCTTCGACCTGATCTGGCGTGAATTCACCGAACCTGGGCATTCCCGCCGGGACCAGCGCACCGTTGCGGACGACTTCGGCGAAAGCCTCGGCATTGGCCGGGATCGGCGAAGTGCGCAGGTCTGGCGCGGTGCCCCCGGCGATGACCGAGGTGCCATGGCAGACCGCACAGCGACCGCCGAAGATGCCCTCTCCGCGCGCGGCCTTGTCGGCGTCCGGCTTGAAGTCGGCATCCTCGAAGGCGACGGCCTTGTAAGGTTCGCGCGGCGGCAACTGCTGCTTGCCGCCGATGGCGAAAGTCAGCACCCGCCGCGCCTGCGTGCGGTAATCGATGCCGTACTGCGCGAACATCGGGCCGAACAGGCCGACGCTGGTGCCGATCCCGGCGATTACCGTGACGTACTGCTTCCCGTTTACCCGGTAAGTGATCGGCGGCGCCACCACGCCTGCGCGGGCGTCGAAGTTCCACAAGCGCTTGCCGTCCTCGGCGTTATAGGCCGAAAAGCCGCCGTCGGGCCGCCCCTGGAACACGAGATTGCCGCCCGTCGCCATGATGCCGCCATTGCCGTGCGTGGGCATCGGCAGCTTCCAGCGCGCCTTCTGCGCCACCGGGTCCCAGGCGACGAGCCAGCCGGTGACGTCCTTGCCCCCCGCGTCGATCGCGTAGCCGACGCCCGGAGACAGTCCCATGCCCTCGGCGAACTTGAAGTTTTCCCGGGTGATGCCGGTGTCGTCGAAGTGCGCCTGAAGATCGATGGCGGGGATGTAGGTCAGCTTCGTCTTCGGGCTGTAGGCCATCGGCATCCAGCTATGCGCGCCGAGCGGCGTGGGGCGGAACGAAGTCCTGCCGCTTTCGTAGCGCACGCCGGGGTTCTCGACCGGACGGCCGGTGGCAAGGTCGATCTTCTTCGCCCACGTCACTTCCACGAAGGGCTCGGCCGAGATCAGCTTTCCATCCTTCCGGTCGATCACGTAGTAGAAGCCGTTCTTGGGCGCCGTCATCACCACCTGACGCGGCTTGCCGTCGATGGTCAGGTCGGCCAGTTCCATATCCATCGCGGCGTTGAAATCCCAGCTTTCGCCGGGGTTGATCTGGTAGTGCCACTTGTACTTGCCCGTCTTCGCATCGAGCGCGACGATCGAGCAGACGAACAGGTTGTCGCCCTTGCCCAGAGAACGGATCTTGTGGTTCCAGGGCGCGCCGTTGCCGGTGCCGAGCAGGATCTGGTCGTTGGCCTTGTCATAGGTGATGGCGTTCCATACCGAACCGCCGCCGCCGTACTTCCACCAGTCGCCGCTCCAGGTCTTCGCGGCCATCTTCTGCGTTTCGTCCTCGAAGCCCTTCGCCGGGTCGCCGGGGACGGTGTAGAATTTCCACAGCGGCTTGCCGCTGTCCGCATCGAAGGCGGTGACGAAACCGCGCACCGCACTTTCATCGGACCCGGCATTGCCGATGATCACCTTGCCATCGAACACGCGCGGCGGACCGGAGATGAACATCGGCGCGCCCTCCTCCAGCGTCTGCACGGTCCAGACGGGCTTGCCGGTCTTCTCGTCGAGCGCGATCAGGCGGCCGTCCTGCGTGGCGGTGATGACCTTGTGGTTCCAGTAGGCGATGCCGCGACTGCCCCAGCCCTGCCTGAGGCGGATGCCGGAGGCTTCGGGGGCCTTGGGATCGTGTTCCCATTTCACCTTGCCGGAAGCGACGTCGATCGCGCGGACCACCGAATAGCCGCTGGCGAGATAGACCGTGCCGCCCACCTCGATCGGCCCGGTCGCGGGGTTGCCCGCCGGAAGGTCCACCGCCCAGACGAGGCCGAGATCCTTGACGTTCCCGGCGTTGACCTGATCAAGCGGGCTGTAGTGCTGCTCGCCATAGGTGCGGCCGAAGGCGGGCCAGTCGTCGCCGTCACTGGCATCGTCCAGCTGGCGCTCCCACCCCTCGGGAGCGCCCTTCCCGGCAAGCGCCTGCTGATCCGCCGATCCGCAGGCCGCGAGCGACCATGTCAGCGCGACGGCAATCCCGCCGCGCAGCACCTTTGCCTCAAACATCAAGCACCTCTCAAAGATGGTCGCCGAACGACAGCCCGAGTTCGACACCGAAGTAACGCGGCGCCCCGTATTGCGAGTTGAGCCACAGCCCCGCGACGTTCTGCACCGCCACGCGGTAGCGCTTGTCGGTCAGGTTCTTGCCGATCAGGCGCACGTAGTAGCGGTCATCCGCCTGCGCGAGCGTGATCGAGCCGTTCACCAGCGTCCTCGCATTGAGGAACGTGTTGCCCAGCGGATCGTCGATCGCCTGCGTATTGAGGTTGCGCCCGGTATACGCGACGTTGCCGTTCACCGTCAGCTTGTAGTCGCTGCCCAGCGGCAGCGCATAGGAGCCGTCCAGCGTCCACTGCCACTTCGGCGCGCGGTCCAGCGGGGCGGAGGCCAGGTCATAGCCTGCGTTCTCGGCGGTATAGGTCTTGTACTTACCGTCCTGGTAGCCGAGCACGCCGCGCAGGGTCAGGCCCTCGACCGGAGTGGCGGAGAGTTCCGCCTCGATACCCTTCACGTCGGCGCTGGCGGCGTTGACGAACAACGTAACCTGATTGGGCTGGCCGTTGACCACGATCGGCACGTTGAGCTGCTTCTGCAGATCCTTGTACTTCACGTAGAAGCCGGTGAGGTTGAAGCGCAGCCGGTTGTCGAGGAACTGCGACTTGAAGCCCAGTTCGAAGCTGTCGGCCTTTTCCGGATCGGTCGGCCGCGCGGCGGCGCGGAAGGCGTCGAGGTCGGTGCCGAAGGCCGCGAAGCCGCCGATCTGGTCGTTGAAGCCGCCGCCCTTGTAACCATGCGAATAGCCGCCGAAGACGAAGATATCGTCGGTCGCCTGATAGCTGATGCTGGCGCGGTACGTCGGCTCGCGCCACTTGCCCTTCACGCTGACGACGCCCGCCGGGTAGTTGTAGACGCTGGCGTCGAGCGCCTCGTTGATGGTGATGGTCGGGTCGAAGCCGCCGTTCAGTGCCGGAATGAAGGTCTGCTGGCGGCCGAGCCAGGTCTTGTCGTCCCAGGTATAGCGCCCGCCCGCCGCGATCGTCAGCTTGTCGCCCAGCTTCAGCGTGCCTTCGAGGAACACCGCGCGCGACTTGGCCCGCTGCGCATTACACAGCACGTAGGGCGTGTCGTTCCAGTTGCCGAACGGCAGCGGGCCGGAGGTGAGGTCGAGGAACCCGAGGATCTGCGCCACGCAGAAGTCGATCTTGTCGCGCTGATAGAACCCGCCCGCGACGAAGTTGAACGGCCCCTGCAAGTCGGAGGCGAAGCGCAGTTCCTGCTGCCAGGTCTTGCGGTTGTCATCGCGGGTCGCGTCGAAGAACGACAGGTACTGGCCGTCTTCCGCCACGGCCGTCGCACCCGCGTAGGAGTTGGGAATGCGCGAGCGCTGGTTGCGATAGCCCGAGACCGAAGTGATGGTGCCGATGCCGGTGTCATATTCGAGGTTGGCGTAGAGCCCGTCGACCGAAATGCGCTGGCCCTTGTCCATGAACAGCAGGCCGTCATGCCGTCCGGTATAGGCCGCCCGCTTGAGCGGATCGGTGCCCTGCGCATTCGGATCGGTCAGGCCGAGCAGGTCGGTGACGAAAGGGTTGGTCCCCGTATAGAGATAGTTCTCGTTCACCGACGGCACCGAGTCCGAACGATCGCGAATCCATTCGTACTGGAACAGCGCGCTGAAATTGGGCGAAGGCTCGACCAGCAGCTTGGCCCGGGCCTGCCACACGTCCTTGCCACCGATCGTCTCGCCGCCAAGGCAGCCGCTGCGCCCCTGGAACTTGTTGTCGACGAAGCCGGTGACCGGGCCGTAACAGGCCCCGTTCTTGTAGAACCCGTCAGACTTCTCGTAACCGCCGACGAGGCGGAAGGCGGCGATATCGCCGATCGGCACGTTGAGCGCGGCCTGCACCTTCTTCTGGCCGAAGTCGCCGTACTCGGCGCGCGCATCGACGCCCACGTATTCCATCTGCGGGCGCTTGGTGCGCACTGTAACGACGCCGCCGGTGGTGTTCTTGCCGAACAGCGTGCCCTGCGGCCCGCGCAGCACTTCGACCTGCGCGATGTCGAAAGTATCGAGCAACTGCGTCTGGACGGAAGGCACCACGAAGTCGTCCACCAGCACCGCCACCGGCGGCTCGAAGTAGACGATGATGGAGGTCTGCCCCACGCCGCGCATGGCGAAGCTGGCGGCGTTGAAGTTGGCGATCGTCGCCGCCGAGAAGTTCGGTACGAAAGCCGCGATGTCACCGAGATCGCGCGGGGCGGCCTGTGCGATCAGCGTGCTATCGACCGCCGAGACCGAGACCGGCGTGGACTGAAGGTCGGTGGCGCGGCGAGTTGCGGTGACGACGATCTCGGCCAGGCCACCCGACGCTTGCGGCCCCGATTGCTGCTGGGCTGCGTCGGTGGTTGAATTGTCCTGTGCGAAGGCTGGCGTGCTTGCGATTCCGGCGACGAGCGCGAACGCGCAAGACGAGCAGTAAAGCTGCCTGGTGAACATGCCTCTCTCTCCTAATGCCCCGCCATTTGTTTGCGGGTTGCATTAAGGATTATCACGAAGACGGCGTTTGGCAATCATTCATGTATGTTTTTTTGACGACTATTTTCGTCATATGCCCCGGGCTCATGCGATGGTTGTCGGCAAACTTCTCAGGGGGCGGGAAAACGCGATATAGCATGCATTCATGATTGTTTTTATTTTGCGATCGCCTATCCTCGATTCCATGGAGCACGCGCCGGGATAGGCGCGGCATTCGGAGAGAACCTGCGGGAAAGAGAGCGACTCGTCCCGCGCTGAAAGGAGAGATTGCCCCATGGCCTTCAGTTTCCTGTCCCGCTTCCGGGTCCGCGACGACCGGCAGGACGATTTCATCGCCCTCGCCCGCCAGATGGAGGATTTGTCGAAGCGGGAGCCGGGCACGCTTGCCTACAAGTTCTTCCGCCTTGCCGAACCTGGCATGTTCGCCGTCCACGAGAGCTTCGTGGACGAAGCCGCGGACGAGGCGCACATGGCCTACGATCACAACAAGCCGCTGATCGAAAAGATCGTCGGCTGCATGGAAGGCACGTACGAACGCGAGCTGCTGTTCGACCTCGCGCCTCACGGCAGGGCCTGACCCGATGCCCGCCAAGAGCTTCATCGCCCAGCTGCGCACCCGTCCGGAAAAGCGCGGCGACATGATTGCCCTGCAGTCGGAACTGAAGGGCCTCGTCTTCCAGAACGAGCCCGACGCACTCGTCTACGAGCTGTTCCAGTCGGAAGCCGATCCCGACCTTTTCCAGGTCGTCGCCACCTTCCGCGACGAGGCCGCCTACGAAAAGCACATGCATATAGACTTCCATGACCGGCTGGTCCCGCCGATCCTCGAATGCGTGGCCGAGGACATGAAGCTGGAGTTCTACCGCTCGCTGCCGTGATCGAGGCTGCGAGGGCACTTTCGCCCCTCGCAAGCGGCGCTTATACGGCGGGGATGCAAACCGATGCCGCCCCTCTCTCCACCGACGCCGCGCTTTCGGCTGTCGCGATCAGCGCTCTCGACATCTTCTCTATCGGCATTGGCCCGTCCAGTTCGCACACGGTCGGGCCGATGCGCGCGGCGCTGGCGTTCATGGAGAGCCTGCCGCAGGCGCCCTCGCGCGTCGCCTGCGACCTCTACGGCTCGCTGGCGCTGACCGGGCGGGGCCATGCGACCGACGCGGCGGTGCTGCTCGGCCTCTCGGGGCTGCGCCCGGAGTCGGTCGATCCCGATGCCGTGCCCGCGACCATCGCCGACATTCGCGAACACGGCCGCCTCGTCAGCCGGACCTTCGACACGGAGATCGGTTTCGACGAGAGCACCGACCCCGTCTTCCATTTCGGCGAGTTCCTGCCCGCTCACGCCAACGGCATGCGCTTCACCGCCTGGTTCGCGGAAGGGACCGAACCGGTCGAGCAGCATTGGTACTCCGTCGGCGGCGGCGCGGTGGTGCGCGGCGATGCGACGTCCCTTCCACCCCTGACGCCCGAGAGCGGGCACAACCTGCGCCAGCCTTTCCCGTTCTCCTCGGGCGCGGAACTGCTGGCGCTGGGCGAGGAAACCGGCCTCTGCTTCGCCACGCTGGTCCTGCGCAACGAAGGCGTCTGGCGGCCCGAAGCCGAGACGCTTGCGGGGCTCGACCGCATCATCGACGCCATGGACGCCTGCGTCCAGCGCGGACTGAAGCAGGAAGGCCTGCTGCCCGGCGGCCTCAAGGTGCGTCGCCGCGCCCGGACCATTCACACCCGCCTGCGCGCCCAGAAGGACAGCTTCGGCCCGGCGCAAACATTCGAATGGGTCAGCCTCTTCGCGCTGGCCGTGAACGAGGAGAACGCAGCGGGCGGCCGCGTCGTCACCGCCCCTACCAACGGCGCCGCCGGGGTCATCCCCGCAACCCTGCTCTACTACCGCAAGTTCGTACCAGGGGCCGACCGCGAGGGAGAGCGCACCCTGCTGCTGACGGCCGCGGCGATCGGCTTCCTCTACAAGAAGCGCGCCTCGATCTCGGCGGCCGAGATGGGCTGCCAGGGCGAAGTCGGCGTCGCCTGCTCGATGGCGGCGGCGGGTCTGGTCGCGGCGCTGGGCGGCACCAACCAGCAGATCGAGAACGCCGCCGAGATCGGCATGGAGCACAACCTGGGCCTCACCTGCGACCCCATCGGCGGCCTCGTCCAGATCCCCTGCATCGAACGCAACACCATGGGCGTGGTCAAGGCGATCAACGCCGCCTATCTCGCCCTGCAGGGCGATGGGCGCCACATCGTCAGCCTCGACGCGGTGATCGAGACGATGCGCCAGACCGGCGTGGACATGGCGAGCAAGTACAAGGAAACCAGCCTCGGCGGTCTCGCCGCCAACGTCGTGGAATGCTGACCGCGCGCCGGAACGCCGGGCGATCCAGAGCGTTTGCCTCGCATCGGGGCCTCGCTTAAGCACCGATTCTAGAGATGGTTCGGGACAGGCATGGCAGCTGGAAACGAAAACGGCCTGACGGCTACCCCCGTGACGATTCCCGCGGCGCTGGAGGCGCTTTCGGTGGAGGAACTGAGGCGCCGCCTCCACGAAGCGGAAGAAGCCCTGCGTGCCATCCGCGAGGGGGATGCCAACGCCATGCGCAGTGCGGACGATAGGCGCCAGACCCTGCTGATGCATGAACTGGATCACCGCGTAAAGAACACGCTGTCGATGGTTCTGTCCATCTGTAGTCGGACTTTGTCGAATTCTGACGGGCTCGACGACTTCCGCGTGCGCTTCACGCGCCGCATCCAGGCGCTGGCAGCCACCCACAACCTGCTCGCCGATGTCTCCTGGACCGGGGTTGACCTCTCCGCGATGATCCGCTCCGAACTCGCGCCCTACCTTTCTTCTCCCGGACCACGCATGGAACTCGCCGCACTGGATCGTCTGGTCGCACCCGACGTCGCGATCGCCTTCGGCCTCGTCGTGCACGAACTTACGACCAACGCAGTCAAGTACGGCGCATTATCGGCCGAAACCGGCTGCGTGACCGTCAGGGGACGCGCGCTCGACGGCGATCTCTACGAAATCATGTGGACGGAAAGCGGAGGCCCGCGCGTGGAATCACCCAGGCGCCACGGTTTCGGCCAGACCCTGATCACCCGCAGCCTCGCCCGCGGAGAAGGCACCGGAGCGACGGTGAACTTCACGGCCGACGGGGTCGTCTGCCGAATGGTCCTACCTGTCGAGGCCCACGCATGACCGACGCTTTCGGCCGGCCCAGCCATGAGGAACTGCGTAAATGGCAGGCATTCCAGCTGCGTCTGCTCGACCGCATGCGCCGCAGCGAAGACGCCGAGGACATCCTCGCCACGGCAGCGCAACTGCTGGGCGAGCACCTCTCGGCTGGCCGCTGCGGCTTCGCCACGATAAGCGACGACGGTGTGAGGGCGCATCTGGACGCGGACTGGTCGAGCACCCTGCCAAGCCTCGCCGGAGAGACGCGCGTGCTCGACAGCTTCGGCCCCGCGATCATCGCAGAACTGCGCCTTGGCCACACGCTGGTAGTCGCCGACAGCGATACCGACCCGCGCACCGCCGCCTTCGCTGAAGGCTGGCGAAGCATCGGCTCGCATGCGCTGGTGGTCTGTCCGATCTTCCGCGAAGGCAGGTTCGACAGCGTTCTCTATGTCCACCACGCAACCCCGCGCATCTGGACGGAAAGCGAGACCCGGCAAGTGGAAGACGTCGCCCTGCGCACCCGCGATGCCGTCGATCGCGCCCGCAGCGAAGTCGCCTTGCGCGCCAGTGAGCAGCGCTATCGCTCCCTTTTCAATTCCATCGATTCCGGTTTCTGCGTCGTCGAAGTCGTATTCGACGATGATGGCAAGGCCAGCGACTATCGCTTCATAGAGGTCAACGATTCCTTCGAGGCCTACACCGGCATCGCCAATGCCCAGGGCCGATGGATGCGCGAGATCGCACCCGCCCATGAGCAGCACTGGTTCGATCTCTACGGCCGTGTCGCCAGGACTGGCCGCCCCGAACGGATCGAACTTCCCGCCCGCCAGTTGGACGACCGCTGGTACGCCGTACAGGCCTATCGCGTCGATGACCCCGCCCGGCACCACGTCGCCGTCCTGTTCACCGACCTGACCGCACGCCGCCGCACCGAGCGCGCGCTGGAGCGCAGCCGCGAGGAACTGGAACTGGCCGTGCGCGCCGCCGAACTGGGCCGCTTCGACTATCGCCCGCGCGAAGGCACGCTGACCTGGGACGACCGCTGCCGCGCCTTGTTCGGCCTCTCCCCGGGTGTAAGCGTCAGCTACGAGACGGCCTTCCTTGCAGGGCTTCACCCTGAAGATCGCGACCGCGCCGACCGCGCCGTGGCGGCATCGCTAGACCCTGATGGATCGCATCATTTCGAGGTCGAGTACCGAACCATCGGGATCGAGGACGGCGAACTGCGCCACATCAGCGCCCATGGCCTCGCCTTCTTCGAAGGTCGCGCGCCGGTACGCCTGATCGGCACCGTGCAGGACGTCACCAGCGACCGGGAAGCCAATGCGGCCCTGCGCGAAGTGGGCGAGCGGCTGCGCCTTGCCGGGCGGGCCACCAACGACGCGGTGTGGGACTGGGACTTGCGCGCCGACCACGTCACCTGGAACGAGGCCCTGGCCCATGCCTACGGTCACGTGCCCGAGGCAGTGGCTCCGACCGGTGAATGGTGGCTGTCGCAAATCCACCCTGACGACGCTCGCCGCATCCATGAAAGCATCTTCCGCGTCATTGACGGACAGGGCACCGACTGGACGGACGAATACCGCTTCCGCCGCGCCGACGGCAGCTACGCCGACGTTCTCGACCGCGGCTACGTCATCCGCGACGAGGCCGGACGGCCGCAGCGCATGGTCGGCGCCATGCAGGACGTGTCCGCTCGCAAGGCGGTGGAGCGCCAACTCGAGGAAGAACGCCGCCGCCTTCACGAGGAAGTCCTCGAAACCGCCGCCGAGCGCGACCGCGCCGAGGATGCGCTGCGCCAGTCGCAGAAGATGGAGGCAGTCGGCCAACTCACCGGCGGCCTCGCGCACGATTTCAACAACCTGCTGGCCGGCATCTCGGGCGCGCTGGAGATGATACACACACGCATTGGGCAAGGCCGCACTGGCGAACTGGAGAAATACTCGACCGCCGCGCAAGGCGCGGTGCGCCGGGCGGCAGCGCTGACGCATCGGCTGCTTGCCTTTTCCCGCCGCCAGACGCTGGCACCGACTCCTACCGATGTCGCAGCCCTCGTGGTCGGCATCGAGGATCTGGTGCGTCGCACGGTCGGGCCGCAGGTCGAAGTGCGAACCTCGTCTTCCTCCGGGCTGTGGTCCACCCTGGTCGATCCCAACCAGCTTGAGAACGCGCTGCTCAACTTGTGCATCAATGCGCGCGATGCCATGCCCGGCGGCGGCATTATTCGGATTTCTAGCGCCAATGTCACCCTGTCAGACCGACAGGCGCGTGAGCAGGACCTGGAGCCGGGAGAATACGTCGAAATCAGTGTATCGGACACCGGCACCGGCATGACACCGGCCGTCGTCGAACGCGCCTTCGACCCGTTCTTCACCACCAAGCCGATCGGAGAGGGCACCGGGCTCGGCCTGTCCATGATCTATGGTTTCGCGCGTCAGTCCGGTGGACAGATCGGTATCGCGACGCAGCCCGGGCAAGGCACCATCATGCGCCTCTACCTGCCGCGACACGAGGGGACGGAGGCGCCCGCCGCCGTTGCAGCGCCCGTTCCCGAGCAGGAACCGGTCGCCGAACGATCGCAGCGAACCGGCCGGATCCTCGTCGTGGACGACGAACCGACGGTGCGGATGCTCGTGGTCGAGGTCGTGGAGGAGCTGGGCTATCGGGTCATGAAGGCGCACGACGGACCCAGCGCCATGCGGATCATCGAAAGCGGACAGCCGATCGACCTGCTGATAACCGACGTCGGCTTGCCCGGAGGCATGAACGGGCGGCAGATAGCCGATGCCGCACTGGCCCGCCTGCCCGCGCTCAAGGTGCTGTTCATCACCGGCTATGCAGAGCAGACCGTGATGAGCAACAACCAGCTGGCGCCGAACATGGCGATCATGACCAAGCCGTTCGCAATGGAGGCGCTGGCGAACCGAATCCGTGAAATAGCCGATTAGAGAGGGATGGCTTCAAGGGGAACCATCCTTCGCTCGTACTGAAGATGCCCGGTGCGGTGATCGCCCTCAGGCCACGCTTCCGGGCCGGCCTTCAAATCATAATTATCATATGAAACGTTCTTGTCCGGCCTGCCACGCGCACTACGATGGCATTGCGCGACGGCGCAACGAAAAGGACAAGGACGGTTTCGTGGCAGGGTCTTCCCATCTCACAGTCGATGAACCGGCGACCCAGCTGGGCCGGAACCTGACATACGGACTGCTCGACAATATCGGCCGCGCCATCGTCACCGGCCGGTTCGAGAACCAGGTCTTCCCGACCGAGGCGGAACTCGCCAAGCAGCACGGTGTCAGCCGGTCGGTGACGCGCGAAGCGGTGAAGATGCTGACCGCCAAGGGGCTCCTCAGCGCTCGCCCGCGTCAGGGCACGACGGTTCAGCCGACATCGTCGTGGAATCTGTTCGATACCGATGTGCTGCGCTGGATGCTGGAACGCCGGCTTTCGCTAGACCTGCTGCGCCAGTTCAACGAACTGCGCGTGGCAGTGGAGCCCGAGGCCGCAGCCCTCGCCGCCCGCGTCGCGGGTGAGGACGATATCACGCGCATCGACGACGGCCTGCGCCGCATGCAAGCGGCCGAGCGGGGCCTGGATGACCCATTGGAGGCCGACATAGCCTTCCACGTCGCAGTGCTGCGGGCCTCGAAGAACCCGTTCTACATCCAGTTACGCGACGTGGTCGGCAACGCGCTGCGCACCTCGATCCGCTTCACCAATCGGATCAAGGGACGCACGGCGGACGTTGCCGAACACGCCAAGGTACGCGATGCCATCGCCTCTCGGGATGCGAGCGCCGCACGGGTCGCGATGCGCACGATCATCGGCGACGTGCTGGTACTGGTCGAGGACCGCCTGCCCTCCATCGACCGAGCAGCCGAGCCCCCACGCACCGCCTGAGATTAATGGCCGTAGGGTGGAACTACAGTTCCAGTTCACATGTCAAACAGGAACATCGCCAAGTATCTGCACGCGAAAACCGGACCGGACTTGGGGGAAATAGTCCCAGGTCGCCGAGTGTTGCGTGCAGCGGTTGTCCCAGAACGCGATCGAATGCTGCGCCCAGGAGAAGCGGCACTGGAACAGCGGATGCTTCACGTGATCGAACAGGTAGCCGAGCAGCGCGTCGCTTTCGGCGCGCGGCAGACCTTCGATATACGTGGTGTATCCCTTGTTGACATAGATGGCCCTGCGGCCCGTAGCCGGATGCGTGCGGATCACAGGATGCGTGCTGCGCGGCAGCTTCATGCCCTCCGGCGTGATGCCGCCGAAGCCGACCACCGCGTCATGAACCGCCGTCAACCCGTCAAGATGCGCCTTCATCCGGTCCGAAAGCGCATCGTAGGCGGCATACATGTTGGAAAACGCGGTATCCCCGCCCACCGGCGGCACCGTGTGGAGGTAGAGCACCGAACCCAGCGGAGGCTCGGCATCGCAGCTCATGTCCGAATGCCAGTCTTCGCCCGCGACGAAAGTGGAATCCCCGTCGGCGTGCATGACCGTGATTTCGGGGTGTCCCGGCTGCTGCCAGGGCTTGGTGCTGGGCGCGATGTGGATGCCGCCGAAGTAATTGGCGAAGCGCTTGTGCGCCGTATGGTCGATGGGCTGATCGCGAAAGAAGATCACCAGCCGATCCTCCAGCGCGCGGTGCAGTTCCTCCACCTCCAGATTGGAGAGCGGCTGCGTGAGGTCCACACCCGAGACCACCCCGCCCATGCCGGGGGTGAGCGGGGTCACCGTAATCGCCGAGTATTCCACCTTGTGCGTCCCTTCCTTCGTCAGATGATCGGCCATTCGCTGACCAGCGGCAATCCCGAACGCCCGAGCACCGCTTCCGCCATCGCCTGGCCCTCGGTCCAGAGCGCGTCCTCGTCGATGAGAGTGCAGCGATGATCGGCCACCACACGCACGCCATCGACCCAGACCGAATCGACGCCCCGCCCATCGGCGGAGGCGACCAGCTGCTCGACCGGATTGTTGAGCGGCACCCATTCCGGGCGCCGGATGTCATGCGCGACGATGTCCGCCTTCATGCCGACCGCCAGAGCGCCGATGCTGTCCGACAACCCGAGCACTTTCGCGCCGTTCAGCGTCGCCATCTCCAGCGCTGCGTGCGCGGGGAACAGCGAACGGTCCTCGCGCGCGTCGCGGAATAACGAGGCCATCAGCGCCATGACGCGCATCATGTCGTGGTTGTCCGCGCCGTCGGTTCCAAGCGCGATATTGACGCCCGCCGCCGCCATTTCCGGAAACAGCCCGCGCCGCGTCACGCCGTAACCGCCGCGCAGGGCCGCATCGGGGCAGTGTGTGACATTGGCTCCGCTCGCCGCGACCAGTTCGGCTTCGCGCGCATCGATGTGGACCATGTGGACGAGGTTGAGATGCGGCCCCAGCACGCCAAGGTCGGACAGATGCTCGACCGCGCGCTTTCCGGTCTGGGCAAGATACCATGCGGAATCGCCGGCGACAGGGCTCATGTGCGCGGAGACCCCGGTGCCGGTTCGCCGGGCGAGATCGGTCACGCACCGCCACAAGGCGTCGGTCGCGGTCATGTGGCCAATGAGGTTGGGCCAGGCGGCAATGCGGCGGCCATCCTGCGGGTATGCCTCCAGATCGCGCTCCAGCGCCGCGAAAGCGTTCCGGGTGAGCGCCTCTGCATTGGCGGCCGGGTCCCAGGCGCGATCCTCGGTCCAGCGGCCGACCCGCCCCCGAATGCCGGTTTCTGCGATTGCTGCCATGACCTCGTCGAAGGCGATGACCGTGCCCGCCTCCAGGAAGGTCGTCGTGCCGGTACGCAGCATCGCCGCGATGGCCAGTTTCGCCGCAACCGCCTGTTCGGCGGGCGCGTGGTCCTTGTAAAGGGGGATCACCCAGCGGCCGAGCGTCTCGTCGAACGGCAGGTCGCCGGGAATGAAGCCCCGGATGAGGGTCTCGGTGAGGTGGACATGGGCATTGACGAAGCCCGGCGTCAGCAGGAACCGGGAGCCATCCACCACCTCGCGCGCCTCGATCGCCGCCAGATCGGCGGCCTTCCCCACGGCGACGATGCAGTCACCTGAAAAGGCGATGCCACCGTTACGGATGACGCGGCGCTCGGCGTCCATCGTGATGACGGTCGCGCCGGTGATGATGGTGTCTGCCTGCATGCGTCCCCGCCGTGGTGATGGCTGCGACTATAGCTCTGGTGCCGGGCGGCACTTGAGCGAGCGCGGCAGTTTTGTTGATCGCCCCCGTAATCGTCAGATCCGCAATCTTCAGCCAGGCAATGTCGAAGTCTGCCGCAACCCTTCGCCAAGGGCCAGCGCCGCCGAAGTCGCGAGATTCATCGAGCGAACCTGCGGACGCATGGGAATACGCACGCGGGCATGGCATGCATCGGCGACCGATGGGGGAACGCCTGCGCTTTCCTTTCCAAACAACAGCACGTCGTCAGGCAGGAAGCTGAACTCGTAGGCGGATTCGCTGCTCTTGGTCGTGAACAGCACCAGCCTGCTTTCGCCGACCGTGCCTCTGAACGCCTCGAAATCGGCATGGCGCGTCACGCTGACGTGATCGATGTAGTCCATCGCCGTGCGGCGCACGCGGCGGTCGTCCCACTCGAAGCCCATCGGCTCGATGAGGTCCACACCGACACCGAAACAGGCGCACAGGCGAAGGACGGCGCCGACGTTGCCGGCGATTTCCGGTTCGAATAGAGCAATGCGCATCGGCCGCTAATAGGCACCGCTGCATGTTTCGCGCAAGCCTGCGCTCAGCGCTCAGCGCCAGGCGAAGCCCAGCGCTTTCTGGATGGCGACGTAATCCCCTGTCAGGGCGGCACGCGCTGAGACGAGGTCCTGCTCGGCGCGGTTGAGGTCGTTGCGAGCGCTGAGCGCGGCGATTCTCGTTGCTGTCCCAGCCTGATAGCGGCTCTGCGCCAGCCGTTCGGTCAGAGCCGCCTTGTCCCGCACGCGCGCCAGCGAGGCGACGGTCACGCGGGCTTCGCGGAACCGTGCAAGGGCGTCTTCCGCGTCCTGCAGGGCCGACAGGACGGTGCCGTCGTAGCGGGCCTCCGCCTCGTCACGGGTCGCCCTGGCCTGCCCGACTTTCGCCTTGGTGCGGCCGAAATCGAGGAAACTCCAGCTCAGCTGCGGCGCGCCGACCGCCACGAAATCGTCGAGATTGCCGAGATCGCTGATCTTGGTGCCGCCGATGCCGATGAGGCCCATGAACGACAGGCGCGGGAAGCGGGCGGCCTCCGCCTGGCCGATTTTCGCGGTATCGGCGGCCAGCGTACGCTCGGCAGCGCGAATGTCGGGACGGTGCGCAAGCAGCACCGAAGGGTCACCCACCGGCACCAAGGCGGGGGGTAAGGGTATCTCACCGGCCGCCGACAGGTCCGCATCGACCGCGCCAGGCTGCTGACCGGTCAGCACCGCCAGGGCATTGAGATAGGCGTCCCGCTCGGCCGCCAGAGGGGAAATCCGTGCCCGCGTCGCATCCAGCTGGCTCTCGGCCTGCGCGACGTCCGCCGCTGTCGCCGTGCCGCGGTCGAAGCGCTGGCGGGTGAGCGCCAGCATGTCCGTCTGCATCGCCACCGACTGCTCGCCCAGCGCGATGCGCTGCTGGCGGTCACGCAAGTTCAGGTAGTTCTGCGCGACGTTGGCGGAGATGCTGACCTGCACGTCGGCAAGGCTCGCCTCGGTGCCTTCCATCTGTGCGCGCGCGGCTTCGACGGTGCGGCGCTGGCCGCCGAACAGGTCGATCTCCCAGCTCGCGTCGAAGCCGAGGTTGTAGAGGTTGAGGTCGCTGCTGGAACTGCCGCTGCTGTCGCTGGACCCCAGGCTCGCCCCGGGAATGTGCGCGTGGGCATAGAGGGCGGAGGCGCTCGCCTTGGGTGCGCTGTTCGCGCGCTGCTCGCCCAGCGCGGCCCGGGCCTGCCGCAACCGGGCTTCGGCAGCGCGAATGTCGGTGTTACTGGCAAGAGCGCGGGTGATCAGGGCGTCGAGCTGTGGATCGCCGAGGGTCTTCCACCAGTCGGCGACCGGCGGCGCGCTGGTCGTGCCCGCATCGGCGCGCACGAAGGCCGCGCCAGCGGCATCCGATGCCGTCTTGGGCGGCCCGGCATAGTCGGGGCCGACGGTGCAACCGGCCAGCAAGCCGGTGGCGAGGGAAAGCAGCAGAATCTGGGAACGCATGGTCTTCCTCAATGTCCGGACGCCAGCGGCGCGTTCTTGGGCAGCGGGCGCAGGAAAAGCACGAGCGGGATCACGAACACGATCCCCACCGACATGATCCAGAACATGTCGCTGTACGTCATCGTCAGCGCCTGGGTCTGGATCGTCGCCGCGATCGAGCGCAAGGCGCCGCTCCCCTGCCCGGCGACGTAGTCCTGCACCGCCAGCGAGTTGGCGTTGAGGCTCTCCTCGAGCCTGCGGCTATGCAGCCACAGCCGCTGGTCCTGGATGATGGCGATCCCGGCCAGAGCGAACGAGCCGCCCAGGTTGCGCGCGGAATTGTAGAGCCCCGAGGCGTCGCCCGCCTGCTCCGGCGGCACCGATCGGATCGCCGCCTGATTCAGGAACATCATGCAGAACACGGTGCCCATGCCGCGCAGCAGCTGGGAATCGGTGAAATCCGAACTATCGGACGTGGCAGTCAGCCCGGTCTCCAGCCAGGCGCTGAGCGCCAGGATGCACAGCCCGAGGCAGACGGAAATGCGGATGTCCACGTTGCGCAGCAGCCAGGGCGTGATCGGCATCATCAGCATCACCGGAATGCCCGAGAGCATCACCACCTGCCCCGCCTGCAGCGAATTGTACCCGGCGATGGTCGCAAGGAACTGCGGGATCGCATAGGACGTGCCGTAAATCACCATGCCGACCACGGTGACCATGGCGACGACGCTGCCGAACTGCCGGTTGAGCAGGAGGCTCAGCCGGATGACGGGCTTGCGCGCCGCCACCTGCCCAAGCCCCAGCAAGGCGAAGCCCAGCAGCGAGATCAGCGTCAGGGTGATGATCAGCGAGGATTCGAACCACTGTTCGCGCTCGCCCTCTTCCAGCACGACCGTCAGCGCGCCCAGCCCCAGCGCAAGGCCGAGGATGCCGAGCCAGTCCGCCTCGCGGATCAGGTGCAGCTTGGCCGGCTGGTGCGGGATCGCGAGGAGCAGCAGCGTCACCAGCGCGATGCCGACCGGCAGGTTCAGGAAGAAGGCGTAGTGCCAGCTCACGTTCTCGGTCAGCCAGCCGCCAAGCACAGGGCCGACCACCGGCCCCAGCAGCGCGGTCGCACCGAACAGGGCGTTGCCTACCGGTTGCTGCGCGCGAGGCAATCGTGTCGCCACGATCGTCATCGCCGTCGGGATCAGCGCGCCGCCGGTAAAGCCCTGCCCGATGCGGCCGACGATCATCATCGGCAACGTCGTCGAAAGACCGCAGGCAATCGAGAACAGGGTGAACAGGATCGAGGCGACCAGCAGCAGCGTGCGCAGGCCGAGCAGCCGCTCAAGCCAGCCGGAGAGGGGAATGACGATGATCTCCGCCACCAGATAGGCCGTCGCGATCCACGTGCCCTCGGTGCCGCTGGCGCCGATTTCGCCCTGGATCGTCGGCAGCGAACTGTTGACGATCGACACGTCGAGCGTCGCCATGAGCGCACCGAGCGTGCCCGCCGCCACAGCCAGCCAGGCCGCCGCATCGGCGCGCTGTTCAGGTTGAGGCGCGGAAACCGCGTCGTTCACGGCTTGGCGTCCCGGCGTGCCTCTTCCTGAGCGGCGATGCTGCGCTGCGCGCCCTTGGCCGAGATCGTGTCGACGGTGACGACGACCGACAGGCCCGGCACCAGCACGCGCCGCGCTTCGGTGCCCGCGTCGATGGCGATGCGCACCGGCACGCGCTGGACGATCTTGGTGAAGTTGCCCGTGGCATTCTGCGGCGGCAGCAGGGAGAACTGCGCGCCCGTGCCCGGCGAGATGCTCTCGACGTGTCCGGCGATCTTCGTGCCGTCCAGCGCGTCGATCTCGATCGTCGCGGGCTGGCCCGGACGCATCAGGCCGATCTGGGTTTCCTTGAAATTGGCGGTGACGTAGAGCTTGGACAGCGGCACCACCGACATCAGCCGCGTACCCGCCTGCACGAACTGCCCGGCACGCACCGTACGGTCGCCGATCCGGCCCGCAACGCTGCTCTTCAGCACGGTCGACCCTACGTTGATGTGCGCGGCGGCCAGTTGCGCACGCGCCGCCTCGCCCTGCGCGTCGGCCTGGCGGACCTGCGCATTGAGCGAAGCGATCCGGCGCTCGGCCGAAAGCAGCGTGGCGCGCTGTGCATCCGCGACGGCGCGGGCTTTCGCCGCCTGATTGCGCAAGCTGGACAGACGCTCGGCGGTCTCCGCTCCGCTGGCGGCGAGCGGCGCGTAGCGGGCCGCCTCTCCAGCGGCGAAGCGTGCGTCCTGCTCGGCCGAGGCAAGCTGGGCGCGCGCCTGCGCGATGGCCGCTTCCTGCTCGCCGATCGTGGCGCGAACATTGTCGGCATTGGCCTTGGCGACGTCGATCTGGGCCTGATACTGCTGCGCCTGCGCATCGTAGTCGCGCGGGTCGATGCGGACGAGCGGCTGGCCCACCTTCACATCCTGGTTGTCACCGACGAGGACTTGCTCGACATAGCCGGAAATCTTGGGAGAGATGGTGACGGCGTCAGCCTGGATATAGGCGTCGTTGGTGTTCTGCTCGAATTTGCCGTAGATCTGGTACTGGGCCAGCCACAACCCGCCCGCCACCAGCACCAGAACACCCGCCGCCAGCAGACCACGACGCACACCCGGGCGCTTGAGCGGTGGCACCCGTTCCGGTCCCTGATTCGCGGCAGACTGCCCCTGCGATTCGCTCAAATCCGTTGCCATCAGTCGAAATCCATACCGTTATTGCTGCATCGCAGCGGCGATTGGGCTCGCACTTGCACCTAAGCGCGATGTATGGCAACACCATTTTATATGGTCCCACACTATTTCTCGTCATGAGCATCGAGCAAGAAATCCTCGAAGAGATGCGCGATCTGCACCAGCGGATGCATCGCCTGTTCAACGATCGCGTGCGCGAGCGGGGCACGTCGCTTGCGCAGCTCAAGCTGCTGATGCTGCTGGATCGCGCCGGGCCGATCCGCTCGACCGACATCGCCGACACCCTCAATCAGGCGCCGCGCACGGTGACCGAGGCTGTGGATGCGCTGGAACGCGATGGCCTGGCGATGCGCACGCCCGATCCGAACGATCGCCGCGCGAAGCGGATCAGCCTTACGCCGGCCGGGGCGGTGGTGGTGCAGGAAGTCGCGCCTTACCGAGATGCGTTCGCCGCCGAGTTCTTCGAGACTCTTCCGGCAGCGGACATGGCAGAGTTCCTGCGCATCCTGAAAACGCTGAACGACCGGATCATCGAGATGGGCGCGCCGGTCGGCCTGATCCCGGGTGCAGCCTCAGGTCAGTAAGGCAACCGTCAGAGCCGCGATCGTGCCGGTGCACATCACCGCAATGCACAAGATGCGGAATTCGCAGGCGCAAAATACGGATTCCAAACCGTCCATAGCCTCTCTCCATGCCGCCTCATTCTTGAGTGCGTCAGGGAGAATACCACGGACGATAATGGCCCGCCAGCGGCGGCTGACGGGCCATGAATGCATCGCGGCGGCGTTGGCCTACGCCTGTGCGGCGCTCTTGCGCGCGAAGAGGCCGAAGCCCGCGATGACGGCGTAGCATAGCGCCGGAAGCACCAGCGCCACGCCGAGATTGCCCCCGGCCGCGTCGGCGATCGCCCCGGTCGCCAGCGGCACGATCGCCCCGCCGCAGATCGCGACGTTGATGATGCCCGACCCGTCCGCCGCACGCATGCCCAGCTTGTCGCAGGCGAGGCTGAAGATGGTCGGGAACATGATGGAGTTCATCAGCCCCACCGCCAGCAGGGCATAGCCCGAGACATGGCCGCTGGACGTCACCGAAAGAGCGATCAGCGCGATCGCCGCGCAGGCGTTGAAAGCCAGCACGATGCCGGGGTTCAGCACGCGCAGCACCGCCGAACCGATGAAGCGGCCGACCATCGCTCCGCCCCAGTAGAGGCCGATCAGCTTGCCCGCCGACTGCTCGGGCAGCGCCATCACATGGTCCTGCATCAGGTAGCTGACGATGAGCGAGCCGATCGAGACTTCCGCACCGACGTACAGGAAGATGCAAAGCGCGCCGTAGCCGAAGCGCGGACGCTTCAGCAGATCGAAGCCCGCGAAACCGTCGGTGTCCCCGTGCTTCTCGACCGGGAGACGATTGCGGAACATCCACACGGCTCCCGCGACGATCGCCAGGGCGACCGCGATGCCCAGATAGCCGTGCACGATCGCGGCACTCTCCGCGCGGCGATAGGCGTCGAGCGCCTCTCCGGTCAGGTCATGGGCGGACACCTTGGCCAGACTGCCGAGGATCAGCACCGACCCCGCGATCGGGAAGATCGTGGTCCCCAGCGAGTTGAACGCCTGCGCGAACGTCAGGCGCGAACTGGTGGTTTCCGGCTTGCCGAGCAGGCTGATCAGCGGGTTCGCCACCACCTGCACGATCACGACCCCCGCCGCGAGCACGAAGTACGCGGCCAGGAACAGCCAGTAGCTCCCCGCCC